>CAZQXW010000001.1:0-6594 GCA_964597365.1 uncultured Thermoplasmatales archaeon
TTTCATTTGAATTATCTTATTTCAAAGGCTTTAGTCATATGAATGATATATGTCAAATGTAAGGCTTTGTATTTAATTTTTTGTTAAAATCATGATAAATGTTAACAAATGTGTGATATTGATAAATAATGTCATGCATCCAAAAAATAGCTTAAAGACATATTTTTTTGATCAAAACCTAGACTTTTTGTGTGATTTTTGGTATAATCAGCTACTTTACTAGGGTTCTTAAGGAGAAATCCTGCAGAATTAACCTTATTCTCTAGTTTTTGTGGTATTTTTTTAAAATATGATATATGCTAAATATTATCTATCATTGTAATGTTGTGACTAATTTTAATTTTTTGTAAAATTTAGTTGATTTTGTTTTTTTAAAATCGTGTTATATGCTAACATTAAAATTACAAGTATCTGTATGTTCTTAAATATTTAACTAGGTTGCTTAACTAAATTTATAAATTAAAACATGAAGCTAAAATTCATATTTTTTTGCAAAAAAAGACGAGAAATATTTTTAATTAAGCCAAATATACTTATTTATACAAAAAGGTGAAGTGAGGGTGAAGATGCAAAAGATTTTAAAATTATTTTTATTGGTGCTGATATTATGTTCTTTTATTTTTTTTTCGGGATGTATTGGTCCTGAAGATGAAACTGACCCGACTATTCAAAAAATTAAAAATGCTGGAAAACTTGTTGTTGGAACATCAACGCCCTATGAGCCTATGGAATATATAGATGATCAGGGAAATATTGTTGGTTTTGATATTGATTTAGCTCAGGAAATAGCTTCTGCTCTTGATGTTGAGCTTGAAATTGTTGATATGAACTTTGATGATTTAATAGGAAGTGTAGTTTCAGGTGATGTTGATATCGCTATAGCTGCTATAACGATTAATTTAGAGCGATCTGAGCAGATATTGTTTAGCAATCCTTATCTTAATGCAGGCCAAGTTGTCATTTTTAATGAAAGTAAAGAAGATATAATTTCACCTGAAGAGCTAAATGGCAGTCGCATCGGTGTTCAAAATGGTACTACTAGTCAAAAGGAAGCAGAGAAGTATACTAATGCAAGCTTAGTATTTGATTTTGATGATTATTCTATAGCAGTTGAGGGCTTGTTGAACAATTCTCTTGATGCTTTAATAATAGATTATCCTGCAGGTTTTGGTCTTGTACAAAACAATGAGGGGATAAAAATTGTTGGAAATCCTTTTACAGATGAGTTATATGGTGTTGCTATTAATAAAGGAGAAACTGTTTTAAAAAATGAGATTGATGAAGTAATTAATAGTGAAGTTATTAACAATCTTGAAGAGAAATGGTTCTAAATTGGATTGTTTTGTTTAAATAAGGTGGTGTAAATACATAAATGAAAAGAAAGTTTAGTGTTTCATTTAAACTTACTTTAATAGTTGTATTTATGTCTGTTTTTATTTTTATCTCAATGGCTTATCTTAACATTAAAGCACAAACTGATCTTTTTGAAGAGTCGTATTCTGAAAAAGCAGAGGCTTTGGCTCAAGCTTTAGATGCAAGTATCGGCAGTTACAACCAATTGTATAATAAAGAAGAGCTTTTAAATGAGATTTTAGGTTTTATTTATTATAATGATGATGTTTTAATGATTTCTGTTAATATACCTGAAAATGATTCTCTCGAGGTTTTTGTTTCAAGCAATTCAGATCTTATGGGAATTGTTTCTTCGTATGAAAATCAAAAATCTTATAAAAATGATACAATAATAAAAATTTCAGAATTAGCAGGGGACTCACATCTTTTAACAGTTATTACCCCCATACATCTTTCTGGACAAGTTGCAGGTACATATGAAATTCTTTTTTCTCTTGATGAGTCATATGCGAATCTTTCTGATCGTACTTTTAATTTAGTTCTTATAACCTTTCTTTTCTTGTCTATCTTAATTATTGGTTTTCTACTGTTGATAAGAGTTACTGTAATTAAGCCTATTAATATGCTTAAAGAAGCTATTGATAAGATTAGCAAAGGGGATTTAGAAACTCGTATACCTATAAGTTCTCATGATGAATTTTCAGAACTTGCTGATTCTTTTAATAAAATGACTAATGATCTAAAGGATAGGACTAATGATGTTGAAAGACTTCTAAAAGAAAAAGACGTTTTTATTTATCAGATGGGTCATGATCTTAAAACACCTCTTACACCTCTTACAACATTGCTTCCAATAGTTAAAAGCAGGGTAAAAGATGAAAAACTAAAAGAGATGCTCGATGTAGTTATCAAAAATGCTTATTATATGAAGAATCTTGTAATAAAAACGTTGCAACTTGCTCTTATAAATTCTCCAAAAGCTAAGTTTGAGTTTGAAAAAATTAACTTGTCTGAAGAAATAAATCAAGTTTTACAGAATAAATCTTATGAGCTTGATCAAAATAAAATCAATGTCCAAAATGAGGTAGATAAAGATTTTTTTGTTTATGCTGATGAAATACGAATCCAAGAACTTTTAGATAATCTGATATCAAATTCCATTAAATATATCCAAAATGAGAAGGGTAGGATAATAATCAATGCTAAAAAAGAAAAAGACATGGTCATAGTCTCCATAAAAGACAATGGAATAGGTATGACAAAAGAACAACTAACTCATGTTTTCGATGAGTTTTATAAAGCAGATTATTCCCGTCATGATCTTAAATCAACAGGCTTGGGTCTTTCTATATGTAAAAGCGTAGTTGAGAAACACGGCGGTAAGATTTGGGCTGAAAGCCCTGGAGAAAATAAGGGTACAACTGTTTATTTTAGTTTAATGATCTATGACAATTTGTTGCGAAAAAATAATTAAATGTTGTTATATTACATAAAATAGGTTGGGAGAATAAATTGGAAAAAAAAATTATGGTTGTCGATGATGATCCATCAATTCTTATAACACTCCGTGAAATATTTGAAGATTGTGGATATGAAGTATATACTGTTCCGAGTGGGAAAGATTGTATATATGAACTCAAAAATGGTTTTGAAGGCGTAATTTTAATGGATATTATGATGCCAGTTATGAATGGATGGGATACAATACGTGAAATAGTTAAAGAAAATCTACACAAAAGCGTTGTTATATCTATGCTTACAGCAAAGGATCTCCCTGATCCAGATATAAATGAGCTGAAAGTATATATAAAAGATTATATCACTAAACCTTTTGAAACCAATGAATTAATATCGATTGTTAAAGGGTATTTTAAAAATAACTAATTTTTTACTGTAATCTTTTGGCTATTTGTACTAAAATATTGCTTTTTGAATCTGTTTTATCAACAAGTATTCTTCCTTCTTTTTTCCAATTTCTAGAAGGATATGCTACTTCTTTTTCTAAAACAGGATTAAGTCCAAGTGATTTTGCAGCTTTTGAGATGTTTTCAAGATCTGGTTTATCTACAGCGTTTTTTCTTGAAACCCGTCTGCCTGAGAGTCTTGAAACTGATTTATCAAAATAAATAGGGTATATAACGTACTTGTCTTCTCCTCTTGAGACCATTAATTATCCCAACTAACTTATTTGGAAAGCAGTATAGCATTTACTGTTCCAGTTTGACCCGGTCTTGATGTAACCTTGGCTTTTCCAAGTTTTGTCTCAATTATTGCTCCTTTGTTTATTATATTACGACGTACATAGTGTATATTTGCAGAGTTTTCAGCAACAGACAGTATTTCAGTCTTTTTTGTTTTTTTGCTTTTAGGATCTACAACATATGCTATATCTGTTGTTTTAACACGTGTTTTTCTGTTATCGCCTAAAGTTCTTACTTTTTTTGTAGATTGCTTACCAATTGTTGTAAGCTGACTTTCTCGACCTATCTCAAATTTTCTTTTACCACGTGCATAACGTATTCTTCTTCCGGTTTTGCTTCTTCTTGAATTTCCTTGCCAAAGCGCCATTAAAAAGTCCGAATACACAAGTCATATTTAAATAATATGCTCGATAAAAGATGTTAACATATAGATAATTAGTTAGTATCTAAAAGCATTCTTTGCATTTTATAGAAACACATTGAAGATATATAGATATAATTTTATGATTTGTTTCAATTAAATGGCAAAGAAGAAACATTTAAATTGATTAAAATGATTTTTTATATTTGAAAATATGGTGGATACAAACCCAGGCATTAAATGTGAAAACTGCAAACACAGTTACTCCTATTTTAAACGTATAACATCTGAAACAGGATTACCAGACTTTATTGTCTCATTAAGATGTAGACTTGATTATGAAATAAATGAAGACGGAACACCAGGTTGCAACGGTTGTTTCGAGACAAGGCAAAAAGTTTAGAGTTTTTTTACTTCCTCTAAAACATCTTCGACATGACCCTTTACTCTAACTTTATCCCATATTTTTCTGATCTTTCCATTTGAGTCAATTAAAAAAGTACTTCGGATTGTCCCAACAAATTCTTTTCCCATGAATTTTTTTAATCGCCATACACCATATTTTTCATGGATTTCTTTATCCTCATCAGAAATAAGTGTAATGTTCAAGTTTTTATTTTCAATAAATTTTCTGTGAGATGAACAGCTATCCTTACTTACTCCAAGAATTGTTGTATTATTATTTTCAAAATCATCTTTGTATTTTGTAAAAGTCATAGCTTCCATAGAGCACCCTGGAGTATTGTCCTTTGGATAAAAATAAAGAACTATGTTCTTTCCTTTGTAATCCTTCAAACATACACTTTCTTCATCTTGGTTTTTTAGGCAAAAATCCGGTGCATTGTCTCCACTATTTAGTTTTGAGTCTGTCATTTTGAACCTCCCTTAATTAAAATAATATAATCACAAACTTGAAATAAACTTTGTTATTGCACAGCATGTTGAAAAATTATAACAAACAAACTAAGGCTTCTAACAGCAATAACAAGACAAAAGGAGTTGAAACTCTTCTAGGAGATCCTAAAAAAGCAATCATAAAACTAGCAATTCCTATGATTATTGCAATGTCAGTGCAGACAATTTACAATTTTGTTGATACATTGTTTGTATCTGGTGTTGGGCAAGATTTTTTCACAGATGCTCAAATCCCTGGAATTGGCGATCTTGGTGTTGCAGCAATAGGGCTTATCTTTCCATTTTTTATGATGGCGATAGCCTTGTCTACAGGGATTGGTGTCGGTGGTTCCTCTGCTATATCCAGAAGAATAGGTGCAAATGACAAAAAAGGTGCAGATAATGTCGCGGAGCATTCAATTATTACATCATTGATAATTGCAGCATTTTTTAGTGTAATACTTTTCTTTTTATCCGAGCCGATACTAAGTGGCATTGGTGCAGGGGCATCGCTTCCATATGCAGTTGAATATGGACGGATTATTTTTGCAGGAAGCACAGCAATTTTCTTTATAAATATCTCCACGGCTATTCTTCGTGGTGAAGGTGACGCAAATAGAGCTATGGTTGCAATTGTTCTTGGAACCGGTCTGAATATCATACTTGATCCATTTTTCATATATACTTTAGAACTCGGTGTTGCTGGAGCAGCATATGCTACAATTCTTTCAATGTCAATTAGCTCTATTTTACTAATCTACTGGTTATTTTTCAAAAAAAATACTTATGTCAACTTTAAACTCAAAAATTTCAAATTCAAAAAAGACATAATTTTAGATATATTCAAAGTAGGTTTTCCTGCATCAATTCAACAACTATCTATGTCCTTTACAATGCTAGTCATCAACATCATTATCATAAATTTCGCTTTAGCAGGAGATCAAGGAATAACAATTTATACTATTGGATGGAGAATTGTAATGGTTGCAATACTACCACTTTTAGGATTGGCAACTGCAACTATCACAGTCACAGGTGCAGCATATGGTGCCAAAAAATATGAAAAACTAAATACAGCCTTTTTGTTTTCAGCAAAATTTGGATTTATAACGGAAGTTTTTATCGCAATTATATTCTTTTTCATCGCACCTGTTATGACACTTTTTTTTACAACAGGAGAAGGGCTACCTGAATTACGTTCAGATATTGAATTATTCATAAAGATATCTTGCTTCTTTTACCCAGGTGCAGCAATTGGTATTGCCTCATCTGCAATGTTTCAGGGAACAGGTAAAGGAATATACGCACTTATTGCAACTCTTCTTAGAACAATTATTCTATCACCATTCTTAGCATTTATGTTTTGTTGTACATTTTCAATGGGGCTGCCTGGTGTTTGGTGGGGGCTTGTCATTGCAAACTTAATAGGTTCACTTGTTTCATTTGGTTGGGCAGAATTATTCATAAAAAAATTATTCAAATCAAATGGAATTACTTCTTAAATAACGTATTTTAATACTTTCAATGACCTCTTTTCTAGTTTTATAAGCGATGTTTGTTTTTTGCACAATTCAAGTTTGAGGTGTAAAAAAATGTTTGTATGGACTTTTACAATACAAAGCACAAATGGAAAAACAATTACTCAAAACCCACTGTATGCTGAAAAAAGAAGCAGATTAGGCGATATTGTCTTTTGTAAAAGAGAAAGCAATATTTTCAAATATCATAAATGTTAAAACAAAATCATTTCATTCTTTTTTTGATTGTATGCAAAGAAAAGAAAAG
>CAZQXW010000001.1:6694-128285 GCA_964597365.1 uncultured Thermoplasmatales archaeon
AAAGAAAAGAAAAGTTGATTATTACACTTGCATTAGTTGTATGTTTTTTACTTATTTTTATATCACTTACACCTTTGTTTGGAGTAGATGATCCTGTGTTTTTTCTAATAATTGCAGTTCCCACTTGTGTAATATTGGCAGTTTTTGGTTTAAAGGCCCGTTATCAATAAATATTTTAAAGGAAGGCTTAATACTCATCGCCTGAAGTGGGTGTTTATGTCTTCAAATACGAGTTATACGCGTCAACCAATCGTAAGTGTATTAGGCCATGTAGATCACGGTAAAACAAGCCTATTGGATTTTATACGTGGTTCTACTGTTGCTGCAAGAGAATCAGGTGCAATTACTCAACATATCGGTGCAACAGAGGTCCCAATTGATGCGATATACAGCGTCTGTGGAGATCTTTTAAAAGAAAAAAAATTCTCGCTTCCAGGTCTATTATTCATTGATACACCAGGCCATCATGCATTTACAACACTTCGTGCCCGTGGTGGAAGCCTTGCAGATATAGCTATTCTCATTGTTGATATGAATGAAGGGTTCAAACCACAGACTTATGAATCACTTAAAATACTCAAACAATACAAAACCCCGTTTATTATTGCTGCAAACAAAATAGATGCAATATCAGGATGGCAAAAAACAGAAGGAATTGCAAAAACTCGTATAAATTCTCAGAGAGTAAATGTAAAAACGGTTTTTGAAGAAAGACTTTATGAGATGATAGGTACAATTTCTGAAAATAAGCTAAATTCTGATCTTTACTTTAATATATCTGACTTTAGAAAAACAATAGGAATCGTTCCAATATCTGCAAAAACAGGCGAAGGAATACCTGAGCTTTTAATGATACTTGTAGGTCTTGCACAAAGATTTTTAGAAGAAAAACTTCACAACGAGGAAGGCCCTGGAAAAGGAACTGTACTTGAAGTAAAAGAAGAAGTAGGGCTAGGAAAAACAATTGATGCAATAATTTACAACGGAACAATAAGAAATGATGACAAAATTGTTATTGGTACAAAAGACGAACCGATTGTAACCAGAATAAAAGCTCTTTTAAAACCCAAAGCACTCGATGAAATACGAGATCCACGTGAGCGTTTTGAAAGTGTAAAAGAAGTTCATGCTGCGTGTGGGATAAAGATTAACTCTCCTGATTTAGAAAATGTAGTACCTGGTGCACCAATACGTGTTGCAACAGAAAAACTTGAAGAAACACTTGAAGAAATTAGAAAACAAACCAAAATTGATTTCGAGCTTGACGAACAAGGAATACTCATAAAAGCAGACACTATAGGAAGTCTTGAGGCGCTTATTAAGGAATCACATGAGAAAGGAATAAAAATTCGAAAAGCAGAAATCGGAAATGTATCAAAAAGAGATATAATCGAAGCAGATTCTACTCTTGATCCACTAAATAAAATTATTTTCGCATTCAATGTTAAAATTTTACCTGAAGCAAAGGAAGAGATGAATAATACAGATATTGCTCTTTTTGCAGAAGATGTGATTTATACTATAATGGAAAACTATGATGTTTGGCTTGAAAAGAAAAAAGCAGAAATGGAGCAAGAAAGACGTCAAGAGTTTACACATCCAGGAATGATGAGATTTTTACCAGAATATGTTTTTAGAGTAAGCCACCCTGCAGTTTTTGGGGTAAGAATTCTTGCTGGCAGGCTAAAGACAGATATGAAAATTATGAAAGATGACGGTAAAGTAGTAGGTTACATAAAAGGAATACAGTCAGATAATAAATCGGTGACAGAAGCAGTACAAGGCCAGGAAGTAGCAATATCCATAGATGGAATTACAATCGGTCGACAAATAAAGGGTGGAGACATACTTTTTACAGATATTCCTGCAAGTGATGCAAAAAAACTACGAGAAATGGATGTTCTCAATATTGATGAAAAAGATGTTTTAAACAAGATTTTTGAAATTAAAAGAAAAACAGATAAGTTTTGGGGAATGTAAAAAAAATTACTAATTTATTACTATATTAGTAATAAAAACCCTAATAAACACCTTTTTATTACGGGGTTACGAATGGCATCAAAATCTATTAAAGATATTAAGGAAGCAGAGGCTAATTTTTTAAAAAAAATTCAGGACGCTAAACAGGATGCCGAAAAGACTATCGAAAAAGCACAAAAAACAGCAGAAAAAGAAAAACAAAAGATAATCAAAAATACACAAGAAAAAGTAGAAAAACTGATTAAAAAAGCAGAAGAAGATGCAAAAAAAGAGATACAAGAAATAAAACAAAACGGGAAAAAACAAGTCTCTGCTATTAAAAAAGATTCTGAAAAAAATATTTCAAAGGCAGTTGATGTAATAATCAAGGAGATAAAATAGGGGGGAATAAGAAATACTTTTTCCAGCTCCAATGAAAAAAGCATCGCTTGTAGTACATCAAAACCATGTAGAAGAAGTCATAAAAATATTACATCAGCAAGGCTTAATGCAAATAATTGATATTTCTAAAGAAGAACCAGAAACACTAGAGGGAATTGAGAAAGCACAAATGGATCCTGAGGCAGAAACCTGTGCACTTTATGAACTCAGACTTACAAGACTTATAGATATTCTTAAGAAAGTAAAGCCTAGAAAAAAAGGCATAAAAGCAATTCTTTCACCAGAACTACCTGAAATAAAAACAGTTGATGAATGCAACCTTGAAGAGCTATATTCATATGCTGAAGGATTTTTAGATAACACTGAGAAAAAAATCCTTGAAAAAGAAGAAAAACTACAAACTCTAAATGAAGAAAAAGAAAAACTCAACTCAGATCTTGAAAAACTAGATTACTTCACAGGAATAAATTTTAATCTTGATAATTTAGGTGAATCAGAGTATCTTATAGTAAAAATAGGTCTAACAAAAGACTTAGATTTTATCAAAGAAAAACTAGGAAAAATTGAAACCTCAACGTTTTTTTCAAAACAGTTTGGAACAAAAAAGAAAATACAATGGGCAGTTTTAATAGTAGCGCACAAAGCACATCAAAGTGAGATCGAGAAGATATCAAAAGTGGCCCTTACAGAGTTTTCTTTTGATGCATCTGAAGGTCAACCAAAAGATGTAGTAAAGCATCTTAAAAAACAAATTAAAGATATTGATAAAAAAAGAAAGAAGATAATATCAGAGTTACAAGTTTATACAAAAAAACAATTATCTGATTTACTTGCACTTCGTGAAGAAATACAACTTGAAAAAATCAGAAAAGAAATATCTAGTAATTTTGCTAAAACAAATTCATCTTATGTCATCAAAGGTTGGATATTAGAAAAAGATGAAAAAACATTTAATGATTTTATTAAAAGTGCTGCAGGGCAATATGTTATATGTGATTTTGAAAATCCTTCTTCGGAAAAGGATAGTCCACCAACTTTTATGAAAACTCCTCGTTGGGCAGAAGGATTCAAAGGCCTTGTTTCAATGTTTGGAACGCCAAAATATAATGAGATAAATCCAACGATTATTATGGGCCTATTTTTTGTCTTGTTCTTTGGAGTAATGCTTGGAGATGCGGGTTATGGTTCAGTAATTCTTATCTTATCATTATTTGGCTACTTCAAGCTCGGAAAACACAGCGATATGTTTCGTGATTGGTCATTTATGGGTATATGGATGGGGCTTGTCACAACGATATTTGGTTTGCTGACAAACAGTTTCTTTGGAAATCTATTCCAGACTTTCATATACAATGATCCTGAAGCATATATCTATAATTTTGAACTGTTTGGAATGCAAATAAGGCCAATAGTTGATCCAATAAAAGACCCTATTTCAATATTAGTCCTTGCTTTAATACTTGGTCTTGTACATTTGAATATAGGTATAATACTTGGAATTGTTCAAGCATTTAAGGATAAAGAATACAAAGAGATGCTTACCGGAAAAGCCTGCTGGATTCCTCTTCAGATTGGTGGAGGAATACTTATACTAAAATCAATTCTTGGATTCAGTTTTGCAGAACCCTTAATTATTATGAGCTACGCTCTTGTAATAATTGGTATCGCCCAGTTATTTATAGATTCAGGGCCAATTGGATTTTTTGATATCACTGGATATGTCGGAGACTGGCTTTCATATGCTCGGCTTTTAGCACTTGGTCTTGCAACAGTTGGTATGGCTCTTGCGTTCAACGAAGTTGCAAAACTAATTGGAAATATGATACCTGTTATTGGTTTTGCAATAACTATAATCATTGTCATATTTGCTCATCTTATCAATCTTGGACTTCAGGCACTAGGTGCTGGAATTCATTCGCTAAGGCTTCAATATGTTGAATTTTTCAACAGATTCTATGAAGGAGGGGGAACTGAGTTTTCTCCTTTCAAAATAAAAAGAAAATATACAAAATTAAAAGATGAAAAATAAAGATAAAAAACGGAGGAAAAATATATGAAAAAAATGAGAAAAGCAGCAATATTTGCAATGCTACTCACAGCATTCCTTGTCTTCGGGAGCATGATGGCATTTGCAGCAGATGAAGAAATAACAACTGAAGAAAATAACCAAAACAAAACAATGCTCATACTTGGTTGTGCACTTGCAATAGGAATAGCAGGGATTGGTTCTGCTATAGGTCTTGCACTTGCAGGCTCTTCTGCAGTAGCTGTTACTGCTGAAAAACCTGAGCTGTTTAGTAAGTGTCTTATTCTACAGGTGCTTCCTATGACGCAGTCTGTATATGGCCTATTAACAGCAATTCTGCTTATGATGGGTGCAGGCCTATTAGGCGGCGGCGAAGCGACAATAACATCGCTTATGGGAATGGGTGCCGTATGGATTGGTCTGGCCGTAGGACTTACTGGAACATCTGCAATAAACCAAGGTATGGTTGCAAGTTCATCAATAAGTGCTGTTGGTAGAAACCCTGATGTTGCTTCAAAAGGAATTATATTTACTGTAATGCCAGAAACAATTGCAATCTTTGGTTTGTTAGTAGGTATTCTTCTAATGGTCGGTTTAGGACTTCTATAAAAAACTGGACTCTTGAGAACATGTCAGCTGAAAAAATAATAGAACAAATAAAAAAAGATTCCCAAAAAGAAATAAAGAAAATTAAACAAGAGGCAGACAAAGAATCAAAGAATATAATAGATGATGCAAAAAAACAAGCAAAGCTTGAAGCAGAAAAAATACTTGAAAATGGAAATAAACAAGCGGAAAACACAAAGAGAATCCTCATTTCAAAAGAAAATCAGAACATAAAAAGAGAAATCATGAACGCAAAAGAAAAAGTAATCGAAGACTGTTTTGTAAAAGCACATCAAAAACTATCTGAAATAAAGGGAAAAGAATACGAAGATACAGTTACAAAATACATAAAAACAGGGATAAACAAATTGGGAAAAGACTGTAGTGTTCTAAAATCAAGACCTGAAGACAAAAAGATAATAGAAAAACTAGGGCTAAAAACAAAAGGAACAATTGAAGCATCTGGTGGAGTAAAACTAGTTTCAAAAGATGGTAAAGTAACACTTGACTACACATTTGATGGAATACTAAAAAGAGATAAACACAAAATTAGAAACAAAGTGGGAAGACTGCTTTTCTCAAAATAAATATGAGGTATAGAAATTGTTAGACCTATTGTTTGACCCGGCAGGATATTACTTCTGGATACTAATAATCACAGTAATAGCTGGGGCTATAGCAATACTATCTAGACCTTTTTCCACTTATGTAAAATTTGTTTATCCAAATGCAAAGTATGAATCAATGGGCAATCCTTATGTTACAGAAAAAAAGCTATCAAGTTTAGTTGAAAGTAAAACACTTTCTGACTTTAGGGAAATATTAAAAAATTCCAAGGATTTCAAGATAAAAGGAGAATCTTCATATGATGTTCAGAAATCACTTGATGAATCTTTTTATCAGACTATTGAAATGATGAAAAAAGACAGTTCTAAAAAAATGGATAATTTCTTTGATATATATCTAGAAAAAATAGATATGTATCTAGTAAAAAAGGAACTACGAAACAAGCTTAAAAACGGTGAGGTAAATGACAAAAGCATTGAACAAGCAATTCGTTCCTCTACAAAAAAACTACTCTATAATATCAAAGAAACTGAAAGAAAAGACCTTGGAGAAATGTTGCTTGATTTTGGTTTTCATGAAGATATGGCCAAAGAATTATCAAATGAAAAAATCGATTATATGGAAACTGACAACGAAGTTGACAAATATATAATAAATAAGTTCATAGACGTAAAAGTTCCCTATAAATGCGGTGAAGGTAAAGAAAAGTTCATAAAAACATATCTTGATATTTACAACATCAAACATCTTCTCCGCTGTAAACAACTTGGTTTTGGAAAAGAAAACTGTATGAAATACTTCAATGGTGAAGGCCGAGAGATTGCAAAATGGAAATATGAAGAACTATCTGAACTTGATGGTGTTGCACAAGTGATAAACCAATTGGAAGGAACATCTTATTATAACACACTAAAGGACTCGATAGAAGAATACAATCGTGAAAAAACAGTTCAAATTCTTGAAAATAGACTTGATAATTTATTCTTAGATTTAATCAAGGAAATATCTTTGAAAAACTATTCAACAATTGGCCCCAGCCTTAGGTTTTTGATATTCAAAGAATATGAAATACAAAATCTCAAAGTCATTGCAAAAGGAATTGAAGAAGATTTATCAAAAGATTTTACTAAAAAATTCCTGGTAATGGAGGGTAGCACATGAAGCTTGCAGCATTTTGTGATAAGGACACAGCAACTGGCCTGAGGCTTGCAGGTGTAAAGGAACTATTTATTCCTGAAGGAAATGAACTGCCTGTCTGGAATGAAATAAAAGAACGAGAGGATATTGGAATACTATTTATCACTGAAAAAATAGTAAGAACCCTTGACAAACACCTCAAGGACTATAGAATAATCCATAATGTTCCGATCATAATCGAAATACCTGATAAGAAAGGTAGAACAAAAGATCATGTTGATTTTGTAAGTCACTTAATCAAAAAAGCAGTTGGAATTGAAGTTGATAAAGAAAAAATCAAATAAATAATTAGTTTGGAGGAAAACAATATATGAAAAAAGAAGCCAAACAAGGCAGAATAGTGCGAATATCCGGCCCTGTCATCGAAGCAGATGGTATGCGTGGGGCTAAAATGTACGATGTAGTTAGAGTCGGAGATGAAAACCTAATAGGAGAAATCATCAGACTCAATGAGGACAATGCCATTATTCAGGTTTATGAAGAGACAAATGGGCTTATGCCAGGTGAAAAGGTTATATCTACAAATGAACCACTATCAGTAGAGCTTGGCCCGGGTCTTTTGACAAATATTTATGATGGTATTCAAAGACCGCTTCCAGATATTGTCAAAAAAACAGGCGATTTTATTGCTCGTGGTGTCGAAGCACCAGCACTTGATAGAAACAAAAAATGGGATTTCAAGCCCACTGTAAAAACAGGTGATGTTGTACAAAGATGTGATGTCATCGGTGAAGTTGAAGAAACATCTATTATTACCCATAGAATAATTGTTCCTCCAAAGATTAAGGGTAAAGTTTTAGAAATCAAAAAACAAGGGAAATATACAGTTGAAGACACAATTTGTATTCTTTCAACTGATGATGGCGATGTTGAGCTTAAAATGCTTCAACGCTGGCCGGTTAGAATGCCCAGGCCTGTTGCAAAGAAATATGATCCAGGAATACCTCTTATTACTGGCCAACGTGTAATTGATACATTTTTCCCAATTGCAAAAGGTGGTACAGCTGCAATTCCAGGTGGTTTTGGAACGGGCAAAACTGTGACCCTCCACCAGCTTGCAAAATGGAGTGATGCACAAGTAGTAATTTATGTCGGTTGTGGTGAACGTGGAAATGAAATGACTGATGTTCTTCGTGAGTTTCCAGAACTAGAAGATCCGAAAACAGGTGAGCCACTCATGAATCGAACAGTTCTTATTGCAAACACATCGAATATGCCTGTCGCTGCTCGTGATGCCAGTGTATATACAGGAATTACTCTTGCAGAATACTACCGCGATATGGGCTATGATGTAGCCCTTATGGCAGATAGCACAAGTCGTCTTGCAGAAGCAATGCGTGAAATTTCTGGAAGGCTTGAAGAAATGCCTGGTGAAGAAGGATATCCAGCATATCTTGCAAGCCGTCTTGCAGAATTTTATGAACGTGCAGGACGCGTAAAGCTTACAACTACAAAAGAAAAAGAAGGTAGTGTTTCAGTTATGGGTGCAGTAAGCCCACCTGGTGGAGACTTCTCAGAACCAGTTGCACAAAATACACTTCGTATTGTAAAAGTATTTTGGGCACTTGATGCAGATCTTGCAGACAGGAGACATTTTCCATCTATTAACTGGCTGAAATCATATTCACTTTATCTAGATGAAATCAAAAACTGGTGGGGTAAAGAAGTAGGTCAGGATTGGCTTAAACTACGTACAAAAGCAATGACAATACTTCAGAAAGAATCAGAACTTCAAGAAATCGTAAAACTAGTCGGTCCTGATGCACTGCCACCCCGTGAGCGTACAACACTTGAATCAGCTCGTATGATTCGCGAGGATTTTCTACAGCAAAGTGCATTTCATGAAGTAGATACTTATTGCCCTGGTAAAAAACAATATGAAATGCTCAGACTCATGCTTAAGTTCAATGACCTAGCAATGGATGCAGTCGGAAAAAATGTTCATATTGATGACGTAATTGAAATGAAAAGTCGTGAGAATCTTGCTAGGATGAAAACTGTTCCTAACAAAACATTTGATAAACAATTTTCAGAAACTGAAAAAAATCTTGAAAATGAAATTAAAGCTCTTATCAAAGGAGGGAGCAAATAATGGGAAACGAAGACATTGAATACACAACGGTTACTGAAGTAGCAGGGCCACTTATGATTGTTGAAGGAATCAAAGATGTTGCATACAACGAAGTCGTAAAAATAAAACTTGCATCCGGTGAAGAGAGAACCGGTCAAGTTCTAGAAGCATTCCTTGACAAAGCAATTATTCAGGTTTTTGAAGGAACAAAAGGCCTTGACACGGATAAAACAAGTGCAAGATTCATTGGAGAGACTATGAAACTTGGTGTATCAAAGGATATGCTTGGCAGAATCTTTGATGGAACAGGAAACCCCATAGATGATGCACCGCCTATTATCCCGGAAGACAGGCGTGATATTAATGGAAATCCAATTAATCCTTATTCACGTCGATATCCACAGGAGTTTATTCAAACAGGAGTATCTACTATTGATGGACTGAACACTCTTGTTCGTGGTCAGAAACTACCAATTTTTTCAGGAGCAGGTCTTCCACATAACGAGATGGCTGCACAAATAGCAAGACAAGCAAAGGTTCTTGGAAAAGAAGAAAAATTTGCTGTAGTATTTTGTGCAATGGGAATAACAGCTGAGGAGGCAAACTTGTTTATTCGCGATTTTGAAAACACAGGCGCACTTGAGCGTACTGTCATGTTTCTAAACCTTGCAGATGACCCAACGATAGAAAGAGTAATTCTACCACGTATGGCACTTACATGTGCAGAATACCTTGCATTTGATTTGGATATGCATGTTCTTGTCATATTAACAGATCTTACAAACTATGCAGAAGCGCTTCGTGAAATTGCAGCAGCCCGAGAGGAAGTACCTGGTCGCCGTGGTTATCCTGGTTATATGTATACTGATCTTTCAACTATTTATGAGCGTGCAGGAAGAATCAAAGAAAAGAAAGGCTCGATCACTCAGATTCCAATGCTTACAATGCCTGATGATGATATAACTCACCCAATACCTGATCTTACGGGTTATATTACAGAAGGACAAATCGTTTTAAACCGTGCACTAAACAAAAAAGGAATATATCCCCCAGTAGCAGTTCTACCATGCTTGTCTCGATTAATGGATAGAGGAATAGGCGAAGGCAGAACTCGAGAGGATCATGCTGGCGTTTCAAATCAGCTTTATGCAGCATATGCTGAGGGAAATGATCTTCGTGACCTTGTAGCAATCGTCGGTGAAGAAGCACTTTCTGAGCGTGATCAAAAATTCCTTCGTTTTGCAGATGAGTTTGAAAAAAGGTTTGTTCAACAAGACAAACATGAAGATAGAAGCATAGAAAATACTCTTACAATTGGCTGGGAACTACTTTCAATCTTGCCAAAATCAGAACTTAAGAAAATAGATGAAAAATACATTAAGAAATATCATCCTGAAAAAGACAAAAAAGAGTAAAATAGTATGGCTGAAGAAATAATGGAGGGCGTAAGCCCTACAAGAATGGATTTACTGGATGTCCGCAAAAAATTAATTCTTGCTGAAAAAGGACATAAACTCTTAGAAGAAAAAAGAGATGCTCTAGTTGAGAAATTCTTTGGAATAATACATAAGAGAAACGAACTTATAACTCAACTTGACTCTGATTTTAAGACTGCTTTTTCATCGCTTATACAATCGCAGATGATATTAGGTGAGAAAAAAGTAGATGAAATATCACATGTAACACCAGATATAGGCTCAATTGATTTTGAAACAGACAATATCATGGGTGTAAAGATACCCAAAATGAACAAAGATGAGATAAAACAAGGGATAGAACCAAGTTATAGTTTTATTGAAACCTGCTCAAAACTTGATGATGCTCAACAGGAATTCAAAGAACTATTAGGAAAACTTATAGATCTTGCAGATCATGAAGGAAGCATTAAATCTCTTTCAATTGAAATAGAAAAAACAAAAAGAAGAGTAAATGTTCTTGAAAATAACCTCATTCCAAAGCTAAAATCAACAATAAAGTATATAGAGATGCAGCTAGAAGAAAGAGAAAGAGAGGATTTTTTCAGAAGAAAAAGAATAAAAGCATTAATGGATGCTAAAAAAGAGAAAAATGAATAAAATAGAGGAAGACCCAATCCTTGGGAAATTTTTTGATTCCCCTGAAAAAAAAGCAAAATGGCTTGTTAGAATCAAGTTTTTGTATATTGCTTTTATAATTTTTATGATACTAGGAGTTTCTTACTTATTATTCATTAATCTATAATATAAAAGAAAAATTCAAATAGGAATCCATTATTCAAAGCTTACAAGCCCTTAGTAATGTCGTGTTTAAATTGGATCATGAGGAATTGACGTCAATGGTAGATGATATACTAGATAAAAAAGACAAAGGAGACACTCAGTCTAAAAAGGAGTTTAAAAAAGAAGATTTACCTCCTTTAAATGAGTGGATAAAAACTCAAGATTTTAAAACAACTGAGGATATAAAAGTACCAGATCTTCTTCTTGACCAAGTAATAGGTCAAGATAAAGCAGTAGATATTGTAAGAAAGGCTGCAGAGCAAAAGCGTCATGTTATGCTTATAGGTGATCCAGGTACAGGCAAATCAATGGTTGCTCGTGCAATGACTGCTTTTTTGCCAAAAGAAGAGCTGGAAGACATAATTGCTTATCCTAACGCTGATGATCCAAATACTCCACATATACGTGTTGTTCCAGGTGGAAAAGCAAATCAGATAGTAAAAGCGCAGAGAATAGAGGCAAAGAAGAAAAAAGAACAACAAAGTAGTTTTATTATTTCTTTTGCTGTTTTGATAGTTGCCCTATCTGCCGTTTTGGCATTTGCTCCAGCCCTTGAAGGTGGAGAGACTCATCCAGAATGGTTATTCTTCGGCTTTATTGCAGCTTTCTTCTTATTTATGATATTTTCAAGAGGTTCTCTAACGCGAGGGAACAAAATGACTAATGTTCCAAAAATCCTTGTAGCACATGAAAAGAACGATATGCCTCCATTTATAGATGCAACAGCAGCACATTCTGGGGCATTATTAGGTGATGTTAGACATGATCCATTTCAATCTGCAGGTCTAGAGACACCACCTCATCAACTTGTAGAAGCAGGATCCATACACCGTGCTCACAAGGGTGTTTTGTATATAGATGAAATAAATACTCTTAACCTTCCATCTCAGCAACATTTATTAACAGCAATTCAAGATAAAAAATTCCAGGTTACTGGACAGTCTGAAAGAAGTTTTGGCGCAATGGTTAAAACAGAGGCGGTACCTTGTGATTTCATACTTGTTTCTGCAGGCAATCTTGATGCTTTAAAAGGTATGCATCCTGCGCTACGAAGTCGTATTCGTGGTTATGGTTATGAAGTATACTTGCATAGTAGCATGGATGATTCAGATGAGAATCGTGAGAAACTTATTCGTTTTGTTGCCCAAGAAGTAAAAAAAGATGAAAAGATACCACCATTTGATAGAGAAGCAGTAGGAGAAATAATTCATGAAGCTCAGAGAAGGGCAGGAAGAAAAGGAAAACTTTCACTTCGCTTACGTGAATTAGGTGGGCTTATTCGTTCAGCAGGAGATATCGCGGTTGAAAACAAAGATAAACTGGTTATTTTAAAACATGTTTTAGAAGCGAAAAAGATTGCAAAATCTCTTGAGCAACAAGTAGTTGACCGCTCTATTGAAAGACGCCAGGATTATAAATCTTTTAAAACAATTGGCCAAGAAGTAGGAGTTGTAAATGGTCTTGCAGTTCATTCTGCAGATCCATCAATGAGTGAGTTCTCAGGCCTTGTTCTTCCAATAGTCTCAGAAGTAACACCTGCAGGTTCTCAGTCTGAAGGTAAGGTTATCGCGACAGGAAAACTGGGAGATATTGCAAAAGAATCAGTTCTTAATATTTCAGCTATTATTAAAAAATTCATTGGAAGAGATATAACAGAGCATGATATTCATATACAATTTATAGGAACATATGAGGGTCTTGAAGGAGATTCTGCAAGTATAGCAGTTACAACTGCAGTAATATCTGCAATGGAGGGAATACCTGTAAGACAAGACACAGCAATGACAGGTTCGCTTAGTATTCGTGGAACCGTACTTCCAATTGGTGGTGCTACTGCAAAAGTAGAAGCTGCTGCAAGAGCAGGTATAAAACGAGTCCTTATTCCAAAGCCTAATATGATGGATATACTAATTGAGGATAAATACAAAGACAAAATAGAAATAATCCCTGTAGAAACACTGCCTGAGGTAATAGATAAGGCATTAATTGGCTCTGGTAAACAAGAGCTTCTTAAAAAACTCAAAGCAATGAAACCACTTAGAGTATCAGGCAAAATTGAATTGGAATCAGAAGAAAAGCTAAAAACTACTCATTCTACAGCTGATAGTAAAAATCAATAATTGTTTTATATCCTCTTTTTTATTTCTTATTTGAACTGGTAATATACATGAAAGCATTGTTTATTGGTCGTTTTCAGCCTTTTCATAAGGGTCATTTGAAGGTTATTCAATCTATTATAAAAGATTTTGATGCAATAATTATAGGAATAGGCTCTTCACAGTATTCTCATACTATTGATAATCCTTTTAGTGGTCAAGAAAGAAAAGAAATGATTGAAGAAACATTGATGGGAGAAGACATTAAAAATTATGAAATTGTTATGATTCCAGATATCCATAATCCACCAAAATGGGTTGATCATGTACTAAGCATTGTTTCCAAGTTTGATGTTGTAGTTACAAATAATGATTTTACAGCAGAGCTTTTTGAAAAGAAGGGTTTTAAGACAATAAATACCAAGCTTTTTGATAAAAAAAACTTTTCAGGTAGAAAAATTAGAAAGTTAATATCTGAAGGGAAGAGCTGGGATGAATTTGTTCCAAAAAAAGTTTCTATTTTAATAAGAGAGTTAGATGGTGTAAAAAGAATTAAAAGACTATTTAAAGAACAATCTTAACCATTCTTTTTTGCGTAAGTAATCAATTATTCCAGCAAAAAATGCAGTAAGTGCGGCAATTACGGCTAAATAAAAACCTGTGCTAAGCCCCCAATTTGATTTCATATATGATGTACTTTGGTCAGGCAAGGTCACTTCCAGAATTCCTTGTCCTTGCAGGCTCCCAAGACTTAACTCAGTTAGTTTTCCCATCCCAATAATGTATGCTGCTACAACAATTATTAAAAAAATGATACTTGATGTAATAAGTATTTTGTAAAATCGTTTCTTTAAAAGTATGTTTGGCATAAAGCTTGCACCAATTAATACAAAACCTGAAAGCACAACAAATAATAAACCTCCTATAAAATTTGTAAAAATCTCAGGTATAGTCGCTATGTTAAGATAAAGAACGTTGTTGTAATCTATTTTTTCTATCATTGAGCCAGGCATGATATACATATTAATTTCTTTTGATGCCTCTAAAACAGTATCCATTGCATTTAAACTCCACCATGGATAAAATATTGATAAAAGAATAAGAGACATAGATAATAATTTAAGAAAAGTGTTAAGAGATATTTTTTTGAAAAAAAGCATTACAAATATTTCAATTATAAATAAAAATGAAAGAGTGGTAACAATTAGTGGAATATTTGATTTTGTATTAGTTACAATTTTTACTTCTTTATTGTTTAACACTTCAATATTTTTTAGTCCAATTAACTTTCCATTTGAATTAACATGAATTGTATATTTGCCAGGTGGAAGTTTTAACTCTTCGCCAAATGATAATGAATCAATTATTTTTGTATTATTTCGATATATGTCCATTGTTTTTTTACTAGTTTCTAAATCGTTTCCTCTTAAATCAAAAAGAAGGGTTTTTAAACTATATTTTTCTTCAAAATCAATTTCTAAGATCTCTTTTTCATAAGGTATATCAAAAGACGCATTCTTTGAATAACTTGCATAAGATAAATGTAAAATGTACTCTGATTCAGGAAGATTTTTAAAATAATATTTTCCATTTCCTAATTTTTCAGGATATATATTTGTTATTTCATCCATTTTGTTACTAGTTAAGAAAGGCTTTAGGTTTACTCCAGGAGGAAAATCAAATTTGTCTTTTATATTTAATTTGATATCGTAAAGAGGTAGCAATACATCAATGTTTTTTTCAAAAATTTTTATTTTTTCATCATAAATGTTGAATCCTTTGTAAAATGCTTTTATATCATAATCTTCTTTAAAACTGAAAGGGATTTTGAATATTGTTTCAGAATCCTCGATTGTAGTATTTTCTACTATTATTCCATTATCTTTGAAGATATATGCTTTGATGTCTGGTACATGCTCTTCTTTTTGATTCTGGACTGAAAAAACAATATCTTTTGGCCATGTACAAAATAATGTCGTACTAGTATCTTGCGTTACTTCAATAGTTTTTACAGCTATGAAATTATGTTTTCTACCAAACAAATTTCTATATATTTTTACAAGATATTTTCCAGATTCTATTTTTGGAAATTTAATTCTCGGAGGACCAATTAAAGGTTTATATGCAAGCTCAGATGATACTAATTCTCCATCTTTATAAAGTTCAGCATATACCTCAGTAAGATTTATTCCTGTTAAATTATTAAAAAAAGGATGAGACATTACTCTTCCGGTAAATGTTGGTGTTATTGTTAAAGTGTAAATATTTTTGTCGCCAGGCCCAAAATCTTCAACATTGCTATGTCTATTTTTTGCTAACTTTTGAAATATCTTACTTTCTTCTGCAACGTCTAAATATCCTCCATTTTCAGTAGTAAAAAATTCTGCGTCATATTCTACAACAAAATCATCAGGTATAACTAAATCCTGAGTTCCTCCTTTCTCATATGAATTTCTTCCAATAGTGATTGCAGCGTAATCAATTTCTGCGCCAAGTGCATCTAAATATTCTTTTTCTGCAACTTTTAGTTGTAACCCATCTCTTTCATCTTTTCCAGATTTAAGTATATCTGTATTTGATGAAAATATAATTGCTTGTGCCTTACCGTTTTCTCCTGCATCATAAGAAAACCATGCATCTTTTCCTAGGTCTGCGTCATACTCTGTGGGTATAATCCATTCTCTTTTTGTTCCTTCAGGGTCTGTATTCATTGTATACTCGCGGATTTTTGATTCTTCGTCAAACATATGCAAAAATGGGAGTATTTCACCAAATTTCATTTGTTCAATGCGTTCGCTTTTTGATTGATATGATATAAGAGCAGCATATCGCCCATCTACATCTGTAATTCCTTTTACAATGCTTTCTTGAAATACTTGGTGTTTAGCATGGATATTAATGCGTTTATGTTCTGTAGGGCAATAATAATACTTGTAAATATTGGAGGTTTTTAGGTATCCAGCTTCAGATTCACTTACGATTCTGAATTCTAACATTAGATTTCCATCAACGCTGATGCTTTTTGAAATTAGTTTTTGATCAGAGGATATTTCGTCTTCGTTTTCAACACCTTCATGATATGAAAAAGAAAAAGAAGCAGTATTGTCTGAATTAAATATGCTGAAATCTTTTGATTGGGGTTTCTGTTTTACAATTGAATGCGAAAGACTTCTAAAGATTACTTTTCCTTTTTGCCCGATTCCAAATACTACAAACCCATCTTCGATTATTTTGTAATAGTCTCCCTCTGCATATATTCCAGATATTGGTTCGAAATAGTAATAGGAGTCCTCGATACTTACATGATCGGGATATTCTGTAGGTTCTTTTTTCGAGTCGTCATAATAAACAAAATATCTTTCATTTCCATTTGCAAATTCAGGTATTAAAAATACTATTCCACATTTTTTGATGTAGTCTTGTCTTTCTTGATCGATGTCATATATTTGTGATTCAAGTTCGATCCATTCATTTTCATTCCAACAAACTATTCGTATAGAATGTTCTTCTTCATTTTTTCCCCAACAGTTATTGTTAAATTCAAATTCCAGGTCGATTGGTTGACATTTTGCGAAATTATTGCTTGTAGATATTGGTAAAAATATTTCTTCCCTAAATTTCCAGTTTTTATTCCAACTTGGTGGATTTGTATTGTCTGCAGTAGAAACAAGAGACATAGCTGGTGCTAAAAGTAAAACTATTAAGCATGCTAACATAATTTTTTTATACCGCATGTGTCCCCCATTTTTTTATATTCATATATTAATTGGCTTTAATAATATAATAATATTTTGTATGATAATTTTTATATAATACTAAACAATTTTAAAATATTAGATTAGAGGAATATCTTTGAAACGTAAAATGTTTGTATTTATAACAATAATAATGCTTTTATCTGTTGTTATAAGTGGATGCGTTTCAAGAAATTCAACTGTTGATACAGATTATTATAGTCAAAATTCTGATGATTCTCTAAATCCTGTGATAAATGCTCCTAGAAAGGCATACTTTGACACCGAAATAGAATTTGATGCATCAAAGTCTTATGATTCAAATGGTGCTATAGTAAACTACATTTGGAATTTTATGGATGGAAAAAATGTTGAAGGCAAAACTGTAAAACATACATTTGAATTTGACGGAAATTATGATATAAATTTCCCCCTCATTTATACCGTATCACTCTTTGTAGTAGATGATGATAAAAACATAAAACCATGTACTCATGAGATAATGCTCTGTCCAAAAAATTATCTCTTTTATTTATCATCAAAAGAAATGAGCAGTATAAAACCGATGAGCCATAATGAAATTATTCAATCCGGTTTATTTTTTGAAACAGGTTTTACAAAGAAATTAGCGTATTCTTTGAAAGATGCAACATTGGTTCCTTCAAGCAATTGGAATCTTTCTTTAAAAGTAGAAAAACCGTTTTTTTCTGCGATAACTAAAGTTTCTGTAGGTTTTTATGATGAAAACAATACAAAGTTATCTGAAAAAGAATATAGGCTTATGTCAAATCCTTTTTGGAAAAATAAAAATGTTGTTCTAAATGGTTTTTTAGAAGAAGAAGTTAGTTTGAAATCAATAAATATAAAATTATCTGGGTTTAATTTGAATAATATTAAAGTGTTTTATGGATCAGATAAGGGCAGTAGCATAAATTTTAATATAGAAAACATAAATAACTCTCTTTAGTTGCAATTTTTTGAAAAATGGTGAAATATATGGATGCTATGGATGTTATTCTTACTAGAAGAAGTATTAGAAAATATGATGCTAAAGAAATTGATGATGAGTTAATTGAAAAATTAATAAATGCAGCTGTTAGTGCTCCTTCTGCAGGCAATCAACAACCATGGCATTTTATAATACTTGATGATAAAGAAAAAATTAGCAAAATACAAACATTTCATCCAAATGCTAAGTTTTTAAGAGAAGCAAACAAAGTAATTTTTATATGTGGGGATTTAAGCCTTGAAAAATTCAAAAACTATTGGGTTCTTGATTGTTCTGCTGCAACACAAAACATTTTACTTGCTGCAAGAGCACTTGGCCTTGGCTCTTGTTGGCTTGGTGTTTATCCGCGAGAGGATAGAATTGAAAATCTTAAGAAACTTTTTGACTTACCCAAGAGCGTTATTCCTTTTTCACTGATTTCTCTTGGTTATACATCAGATAAACAAGAAAAAGTTGATAGGTATAAAGAAGAGAGAATTCACTATAATAAATGGTAATTTTATTCTCCAATTATTTCTATTATCAGATTTCTGTTTCTATTTTTTGTATCTAGCTCTACAAAAACAATTTGTTGCCATGTTCCATGTATTAGTTTTCCATCCTTTATGGGCAGAGTAATACTTGGCCCCATAAGACTTGCCCTAACGTGCGAATGTCCGTTGTCATCGTGCCATGTTTCATGATGGTGGTAGTATTGTTTTTTTGGTGCTATTCTTTCAAGTGCTGATGGGAAATCTTTCATAAGACCTGGTTCGTATTCAATTGTTGTAAGAGTGCCTGTTGAGCCGGGTACAAAAACACATGCTATTCCTTTTTTAATTTTTGATTTTAAGATTTTATCTTGGATTTCATCTGTTATATCTGTTATGTCGACTTCTCCTTTAGTTTTGACATGTATTTCATCATAAAAAACACTCATGTATTACCACCAAGTTATAACGGTATTTTTTTACCAGATGCATCTTTTTTGTATTTTCCAAAATCTTTGATTTTTTCCAAGGTTTTTTTATCAAATGTTGGTCCATCATGACAGACTCTTAATCCTTCACCAATGCAGCATTGTCCACATATTCCAAAACCGCATTTCATGTATCTTTCAAGTGATGCCTGCATAGGTGTTTTACCGGATATTTCAAGCAGCCTTTTCATCATTTTTTCAGGCCCACATGTAAGTATTAGATCATATTTGTTTTTTGAAAGTAGCTCTTCTGCTTTCTCTGTTGCAAATCCCTTGTATCCTTTGCTTCCATCATCTGTTGTAATGTGCAACTTAGCTCCTGTTTTTCTTATTCTTTTTTCAAAAAATATTTCATCTTTTGTTTTGTATCCAAAAACAACTGTTGCTGAGATGTTTTGTTTTCTTGTCTGCTCTATTGCAGGTGCAAGCATTGCAACACCTGTTCCACCACCTACAAAAAGTATGTTTTTTGCGTTTATGTCAAAGCCTTTTCCATATGGCCCTCTGATTCCTATTTTGTCATTTTTCTTTAGTTCGAATAATTTGTTTGTAGCATCACCTATCCTTCTAAAAGTAATGCCCTTTGTTTTTTCATCAATGTAAGATACACTCATTGGTATTTCATCGACACCTGGTATCCATATCATGTAAAATTGACCAGGGTTTATCTTTTCGCTGTGTTCAAATTTTATTGTTTTTGTACAATTTGTTTCTTTTTTTGATTCAATGATTTTTATTATTTCGGGATAGTTCATATCTGCGCTACTCCTATGAGCTCTGATAAATTTTTGTAATTATGTTTTTTCATCCATTCTTCTGCTTCTTTGCAGACTTTTTTAAAGACATCTATTCCTCTATAGTATACAGCAGAGCCTATTTGTACCGCGGTTGCTCCTGCCATAAAGTATTCTATCATGTCTTCTCCAGTTGTAATTCCTCCAACTCCAATTACTGGTATCTTTATGTTATTTGAAATTTCATATACACATCTTATACCTATTGGTTTTACTGCTTTTCCAGAATACCCTCCAATCTTGTTTGATAGAATTGGCATTTGTGTTTCAAGGTCTATTTTCATAGCCTTTACTGTGTTTATTGTAACTATTGCATCTGCCTTTCCTTTTTCTGCTGCTTTTGCTATTTCAACAATGTTTGTAAGATTAGGTGAAATTTTTACAAAAATGGGGATTTTGACACTTTTTTTTACATTTGAAGTGATTTCTTTTACAAGTTTAGGATCTGATCCTGTTTCAAGGCCGTATCCCTTTGCATGTGGACAGCTCATGTTGAGCTCAAGTGCATCTGCACCATATTCTTGCATTTTAGTTGCAAGGTAAATAAACTCTTTAGTGTTTGAACCAAATATGCTTCCAATTATTGGTTTTTTAGAATTTTTGAGTTCTTTGATTTCTTCTGAAAAATTATCAATTCCGGGGTTTGGAAGGCCCATTGCATTTATTATTCCATGTTCAAGCTCGATTGCTGTTGGATTAGGATAGCCGTCTCTAGACTTCATTCCAATTGATTTTGTAACAACCGCTCCTGCGCCTGATTTAAAAACACGATTCATGCTACCTGCATCTTCATCCATTACACCAGATGCAAGTATTGTTGGATTTTCTAACCTTAGATTTCCTATTTTTGTTTCGAGGTTTACCAGGTTAACACCTCACCCTTAAAGAAATAAGTACTATATAAAATACTGCGTAAAATACATTAAAACCTTTCATTTTCCTTCATATGAATTAATATGTATTTGATAACGAAATGGTTTGGAACATTTCTATGTGAAAAGAACGATGTTAAAAAACACATTCTTTTTCCTAAAGATGAAAATAAAATTGCAGATAGACTTCTAAAAATAAGAAATGGTAAAATTCTTGCTGAAGAAAAAAAGATCTCAAAGGGTTTGGAAATAGTTGTCAATGAAAAGAGACTAATGAAAATTGGAGATTATAAACCATATGATGAATCTTTCAAAGAAATTGATATAAAACCAGAAAATTATGATTTTAATTTAGAATTGTTAAAAAAAGCAACAATTATTGTTTCTAACAAAAAAACAAAAGAATCCTTAGATTCACCTGATTTACAGATTATTCAAATGATAAACACTCTTGATGATTTTATACAAACTTTAAATCTTTTTTCTGAGAGAAAAAGTTATTGGGAAGATATAAAACCTTCAAAAGACAGGATGGAGCCATTGGAAAATTCTTTTATGACTATAAAAAAAGAGATGAAAATACTGGAGGACAAAATCGAAGAAGATATGAAAAAAATTGCTCCAAATATTTCCAATATTGTTGGTACTATGATTGGAGCTCGTTTAATTTCTTCTGCAGGAGGATTAGAAAAACTTGCAATGATGCCTGCCTCAACAATACAGATATTAGGTGCAGAAAAAGCACTTTTTAGATTCAAAAAAGAAGGAGGAAAACCACCTAAACATGGTTATATTTTCCAGCATACATATATCAATAAATCACCCCGAGGCATAAGAGGAAAAATTGCAAGAGTTTTTGCATCAAAGATATCTATTGCTTCAAAAGCAGATGTTTTTACTAAAAGAAATATATCTAAAGAGCTAAAAGAAGATTTAGAAGAGAGGATAAAAGATATTAGAAAACTGTAAAGTATAAGTAGTCGTTATTTATTTTTTGATTTATAGATTTAAGCTTTAAGAGGAAAATAAGATGAGTGATATAAGGACAGTCTTACGAGATCTTGGCGGGATATTTATTATCGTGGGCTTTGTCTCCCTTATAGCTTTAGTTGTGCCTTTATATTTTGGAAATTCTGGATCAGGGTACAATGAATATAAAGCAATTCTGCCCATACTTATTACTTCAGCTGTTTTTCTTGGCTCAGGTCTTCCTCTTTATTATAGCCTTAGAAAAGCTGAGCCTGCAAATTTTAAAAGTGCAATGGTCACTGCTGCTCTTGGATGGCTACTAATATCTCTTATAAGTAGCATTCCTTTCTGGTTAATTCCATACAATGGTATAGTCACAATGGATCCTTTATCAGGTTTCTTTGAATCCATGTCTGGTTGGACTGGGACAGGTCTTACGATGGTTGATGCAGAAAATATGCTGCCTTATAGTCTTCAGTTCTGGCGTTCACTTATTCAATGGGTCGGAGGCGTTGGAGTAATTGTTTTGACACTTAGCATTCTTGCAAGGCCCGGTACTGGTTCTTTCGTTTTATACAAAGGCGAGGCTCGTGATAAAAAAACTCATCCTTCTATTGTTTCTACAGTTAGAACAATTTGGTGGATATTTTTACTTTATACAATAATCGGAGTTATTGCACTAACACTAATTGGTTTTGCAACATCTGATGGGATGACTCCATGGGAATCACTGAATCATGCAATGACGGGTCTTGCAACTGGCGGTTTTTCCGTTACAGATGATAGTATCACTAGTTTTGGAACCATTAGTCAGTTAGCAATTGTTGTACTGATGACAATGGGTGCAATAGCATTTGCTGCTCACTATGATCTGCTTAAGGGCCGAGTTAGAAAGTTTTTATCTGATGCTCAGTTTAAAGCAATGATTCTACTAATTATACTTGGCGTAATTGCTCTTACATATATCAATTTAGAAGGAACAGTAGCAGATGGAAATGTTTTGCATTCCCTGAAGATATCTGGTTTTCAGTTAACATCTGCAATTACTTGTACAGGTTTTGCTTCTGTGGAAGATGTATCAATTTGGAATCCATCTGCAAAACTTATCATTGCTTGTGCAATGATTATCGGTGGTGCTGCTGGTTCTACCGCTGGAGGTATTAAACTCTTTCGTGGAATTCTTCTATACAAGGGGGTTTCTTGGAGGATAAAAAGAGCAATTTCTACTCCCAGGCGTGTTTTTGTTCACAAACTTGGTAACAAACCTCTTTCAAAAGATGATGCAACTGATCTTATTAACGAAGCTGCTATTATTTCTTTTATATGGGTTATTTTATTGTTTGTTGGAGTAATTGTTATAATGGAGACAACATCTGTTAACAGTATTAACACAGCGCATCCCTTGCTTAGTGACTCATTTTTTGAAGTATGTTCCGCACAGGGCAATGTAGGCCTTACAACAGGCATAACTCATATCAATATGAATCCTGTTGGGAAAATAATGCTTATTATTAACATGTGGATTGGGCGACTTGAGATAATACCAATTATAGTCCTAGTAAAATCAATGTTTGGTATTAAAAGAAATATAATTTAAAAAAAGAAATTTTTATTCGTTTTTCTTCAAGATACTGAATTGTTCATCTTGAAGTTTTTTAATATGTAAATCTACCTGATGAATGGCACCAAGAAGTTTTATTGCCTCTTCATCTTCAGGTGCTGAAGGTACGGATTCATGAGGATTGGCTTCTTTTTTCTTATGAAAATCTGATTGTTTGTATTCTTCGTCAAGGATTTGACGCGCTTCTTTAAGAACCTTTATTTTTTCAGTTATTTCAGTAATTTTTTTCATGTTTTTCCCTCGATTAAACCTAAACCTCTTTTTAATTGTAATATATTAACTGGTAAAATAGTTTTACTCAAGAATCATGTTCTTAAGCCCGGTTTTTTCATCAGTTTCTCTTCTAAATGTTACATCTGTTTTAAAAATTACGATTTCAGCTGTAACACTTACTGTTCCGTTTAACAGATGCCCTCCAATAGCATTCTTTTTATCATCACCTAGAACTATGTGTAAATGAGGTAAGTACTCATCTCTTTGTTTGCATATATTTCCAGAAAGATTTAGTATTTCCATTGGTTTTTCAAATTTTTCAGGCGAGTAATTTCCTTTTTCTTTGAAATATCCAAGTTCTGCCATCTGTAGCTGACCAATTCCTGATAAAATAACTCCAGAGGATATGTCATGCTTTTTGCATGTTTGCTTTATTTTTTCAACTAGGTCATCTTTTGGCATTAATCTAGCAAATATAATATTGTTTTCCTCTTTTGATTGCATATTTAACCACTAATAAGCTAAATAAAAACAATACATATAAAGATAAACAAAATTATTAGTGGTACTGATGCCAGAGAACAATTTAAGTGAAATTTCTGAACAAATAGAAAAGTGTAAAAAATGTATTTTACATAAAACAAGAGAAAATTCTGTTTCAGGAGATGGATGTAACAATGCAGATATTCTTTTTATAGGAGAGGCACCTGGTAGAAATGAAGATATCCAAGGAAAGCCTTTTGTAGGTAGGGCAGGTAAAATACTTGATAGGTTACTTGAGAGCATTGACCTTAAAAGAAATCAGATATTTATAGGAAACATTCTTAAATGCAGGCCACCGAAAAACAGAAATCCTCTAAAAAGCGAGATAGAGTCTTGTTCACATTTTTTAGACAAACAAATTGATTTAATAAATCCAAAGGTAATTGTAACACTTGGAAGTTTTTCTACCAACTATATCTTTGAAAAATATGAAATTCCTTCTGATAAGATAAGTAAGGTTCATGGTAAACAATTCAAAACAAAAGAAAATAATTTGATAATCGTGCCAGTCTATCATCCTGCTGCAGCAGCTTATGATCCAAATAAGATTTTTGATTTAGAAAAAGATTTTCAAACAATTAAAAAAAGTTTGAAGGATTTATATTAAATCCTTTTTTTTACAAAACTTATTAGTTCTTCTTTTGTAAACGGCTTTTGTAAAAAATCAGCATCATTTGTTGTATCAATACCTTTTGTTTTACTTGGATTCATAGGAAAAAAAGCTGGTTTTTTTGAGTCGGGCATTAAACTGTCAATTAAAAGCAACTCGATTTTATTCTCATCATCTTGCATCATTTCTAAGGCTTCCCGGTTATTCTTAACAGATACCAATTCTAAGTCATGCTCTCTTAGAGATTCCTTTACTTGATTTAAAATGCTTGACTCATTATCAACAATCATTACGGTTTTCATAACAGAGCATGGTATACAATAAACAGACTTAAATTTTTTTAAAAGGGGGTAAAGGAGGGGTCGAGAAGCAAGAAGAGGTAAATATACATCCCGAACATCCCCCTCCACGGTTTTGTTCAAATTAACATTATTGTTTTTGTAAGAATTCATATATAAGTATATCCTATAAAAATGTCAAAATGTAAATTTTTCAAAAATCTTGTTTTTCATATATTGTCGAAAATATTGTAGGCTATCTATTTACCTACATAATTATCTACATGCTTAGATACACTAAATATTTATATAATAACTCAAAGATTTTATCGTAACCTAAAAAATAGGAGAGGATGGAGAAAAAATGCAAGAAATGTTTAAGAAAATAGGAAGTTGGCTATTTTTGGTAGGTATTCTCATATCAGTAATAGTCGGACTAGCAGCTCAGGAAATGTGGTTTGATAACACAGCACAAACAGTAGTTTATCCAACCTATATATCTATACTCTTGGCTGCACTAGGTTTTGTAGTAGGAATATTGTCGTTCTTTGCAATAGGAAACATAACACAAGAACGCGTACCAACATTTTTAATTGCAGCAGTTCTACTGCTTGTAGTTGGTGCATCAAGTACATTATTTACAAACCTTGATGTAGTTGGAACATACTTTGCAAACATTGCAACAGCAATAGCAGTATTCGCAGCACCAGCAGCAGGTCTTTTAGCAATAAGAGCAATCTGGGATGCTGGCAAAACCGAAGAAATAGAGAAAGTAATACCAAAAATAAACAAATAAAAAATCTCTTTTTCTTTATTCTTTTATTTTTTATATTTTAGTTTTTTAAGTCTTAACTTTTCAAAACTTTTAAAACCCATTTATATAAGTTTACTATAGTCATGGTCATCAAACCAGCTACAAATCCAACCAAAACCATGACTGTCATAGGCATTTACTTATGCACCACCTTTGAATTTGAAAATAAGATGTCCGACTCTGGTTTTTGATACATTTTTCTAATGCCCCTTTTTAAGAGAAATATATAATGACATAGTGTAACTATATCATGTTAATATTTGTCTTTAATAGTATAAATACCTTTCTTGCAAAAATTACATTATGAAAAAATAATAAAATTATATGATGTAAAATATAATTAAAAAATAAGATGATTTTACATCTTATACATTACAAGACCTGAAAGCATCTTTGGCAAGAAGTAAGTTGATTTCTGAGGCATATGTTCCCCTGCATCGGCAATGGCTTTTAACTCCTCAATTTTTGTTGCATTCATTAAAACTGAGAAATCAAACTTTCCTGAATCAACAAATTTTATTGCCTCTTCGTCGACACGAGTGTATTTTACATGCTCTTCGAGATTGTCCTGGTTTATTCCCATTATATGATCGAGTACGATTTTATGTAAAATAGACACATCAAGTGTTCTCCAAGTCTTCGTTCTATCACTTGCAAACTTATCCATTGATTCTTCATCTTTTAACGTCAAAATCAAGTATTTATCTTTTAAATAAATTGCAAATTTATGTTCAATATCTGTAGAGATATCTTTCATAATCTGAGCACTTATATCTTCAGTATTACTTCCACTGGCTTTCTTTTCCTCGATTGTAAAATATTCTTTTAATTTCTCAATTGCATCATCCCAGTTTATATCTTTTTTAACAAACCTGTGTGTTGGAAGAATTGCAAGGCCTTCATCAAACATATTTGCAAGTATTACCATGCGATAATTAAAAGATGCATCAGGGTCAGTGTTGCCTGTTTTTCCTTTCATTTCTTCTGCATAGTTAATTGCAGTTTGATACCTATGATGACCATCTGCAATAAACAAGATGTCATCATCTAGTTGATCTCGAATCATTGAAATAACTGACTCATCCTCAAGTTTCCATAGTTTATGATTAAAACCATCATATCCTACGACATCAATTATTGGCTCACTAATTACTTCGTCTGTCTTCTTTCTAATCTTGTCGGCTTTATCAATGTATAAAAGCTGAATTGGTTCAAGGTTTGAGTGACATGCACGCATAAGATTAAGCCGGTCTGCTTTTGGCTTTGATAGAGTCCTCTCATGTGCTTTTACAAGCTTGTAACTTGGATCAAGCTTCAGTAAAACAAAGAAACCATTCATTGTTTTATCTTCACCATCTAGTTTATAGCTGATCTTATATGGAAAAACTGCTGGTTTTTCAGAGCCTTTAAGAATAGATTTTTCAAGCCATTCGTCAAACATTTTTTTAGCACGAGTGTATCTATTATTCTCATCCGTATCATCAGAGTTTATCTTTCCCAGAATAAGTCTTACAAAATTATTTGGATGTTTACTGTATAGTTTATCCTTCATTTCTTCAGATATTATATCATAAGGCGGGGACATAACATCATCTAAGTTCTCTATTTTTTCTTTATTGTAATGAATACCTTTAAACGGTTTTACTTCAACCATAAACTAAATCCTCCCTAAATTCTACTTACTCAGCCTGTATAATAGTAAGTATTAAAAAAGTTACTAAAAAGAAATAGTTTAAATCATAGTAAAAAATACTCAAAAGACGATGAAATATAGAGATCTTATAACAGTATTTCTCACAATAATACTTATTTTGAGTGCGGCCTATGCTGGTGGAGTCAACCAAAGTGTTTGGTATGTTCCACTAATAGCGTTTGCTATATGGATATTTTTTATGTATAAACTTTGGATAGAAAAATAACAAATGTTTTTAATACCAATATTTAAAACATAAAATTTTATGCAATGTTCTTATGCAAGAGCTATTTTCAGATGAAAAAACAGAAAAAGTTGCAAGAAAACTGTTAGATGAGAATAGTTTATGTGACAAATGTATAAACAGGCTTTTTTATAAAAAAGATGAAAAAAGCGTAGAAGAAAAAGGCAAACTTATAAGAAATCATTTCAACAAAAAAGAAGTCAAAACAGAAGATTGCAGTCTTTGCAATGGGCTATTAAATGAAATAGATTTTTTTGTAAAACTAATTTTAGATAAACTCAAAGATTATGAGTTTGAAACATTTCTTGTTGGTTGTAAAATAGATGAAGAAATCCTTGAAAAAGAAAAAGAACTAACAAGCTTAATTGGTTTTGAAAAACCAGATCTTCTAAAAAATGAGATAAACCGGGAAGTAGGGAAAAAACTAGAAGAGAAGCTAGGAAAGCTTGTTTCTTTTGAAAAACCAACAATAATGGTTATACTTGATACGCAGTTTGATTTTGTAGATCTTCAAATAGCATCTCTTTTTATTTATGGTCGTTACAACAAATACAGCAGAGAAATACCGCAGACAAGATGGTTTTGTAAGATATGTCGCGGAAAAGGATGCAGAAAATGCAATTACAGCGGTAAAATCTATGATACAAGCGTTCAGGAACTAGTATCAAACATATTTTTACAAAAAACAAAAGCCGATGATGAATCCTTTCATGGAGCAGGTAGAGAAGACGTTGATGTGAAAATGCTTGGAACCGGACGACCTTTTGTAATTGAGATTAAAAATCCTAAACAAAGAAGCATCGATCTGCAGAAAATAGAAAAGAAAATTAATCAAAAAAACAAAGGATTAATCGGTGTATCAAAATTAAGGTTTTCAGAAAGGTCAGAAGTTGCAAGAATTAAAAATGCAAAGTTTTCAAAAGTATATAAAGTTGAATTTAAATGCGGCAAACAATTAAATAACGAAAAGCTTTTAAAGGTGATTTCTTCATTACAGGATACAAAGATAGGCCAAGAAACGCCATCTAGAGTGGCTCATAGACGAGCCGACATGGTTAGAGAAAAGCATATATACACATGTCAAATCCAGTCAGTAGACGGAAGTATAGCTACATTCACGTTAGAAACAGAATCTGGGACCTACATAAAGGAGCTAGTATCTGGTGACGACGGGAGGACTAAACCAAGCATAAGTGAATTGATTGGTTCACCCTGCAAAGTAACAAAACTTGACGTTATTGAGATCAAGGGGGAATAACAAATGGTAAAAAGATCTAAAGGAATCAGAAGTAAAAGTAGACAAATACTAAGGAAAAAACCTCGAGACAGAGGAATAAAATCAATTACAAGAAGTCTTCAACAGTTTGAAGAAGGAGAATCTGTAAACATAGTAATCGATCCTTCAGTACATAGAGGTATGCCTCATATAAGGTTTCATGGCCGTACAGGAAGAATTGAAGGAAAACAAGGCGATTCATACTGTGTTGGAATAAATGATGGTAAAAAACACAAAGTACTGGTAATGAAACCAGATCACTTAAGGAGAGTGCAATAAATTGGGTAAAGCCGAAGTAAGGCCTGTTTCACTTTCTGAAGTAAAAAATATACTTAGAAAAGTAGAAAAAGATAGGGAAGAGTTAAACTACGAGCAAAAAATTGCATTAGAGCATGCAAACGCATTTGCAAAACTGCCTGTCAAAAAAACAGAAGAAATGATAAAAGAATTACTTAAAATTGAATTTATACAAGAATTTCATGCTTATAAAATAGCAGATATACTACCAAAAAATGCAGATGATATAAAAACAATATTTGCAAAAGAAAGAATCACACTTGATGAGAATAAAATAAAAAACATATTAGAAATTGTAAGAAAATATTATACAGAATAAAAAAGGGGGAATAAAATAGTGGAGGATTATGTCTACGTATTAGATTATTTACCAAAGGGGAGAGGAGATTTGCCTCCACACAAAAGACATCCAACAGTATATGGTATAGGCGAAAGCCAGTTTACACTTCTTGAACTTGTACCAAAAGAAGGAACGAACTTTGTCATAGGCGAAAGAATTTATGTTGGAAAAGATGCAAATCTTAGAAAAAAAATTGCAAAAATAAAAGGCAGAATAAATTATGAAGATATGACATCTACGGCACATGGTGAAATGCCATATGTATTAATAGATATGGTAAATGATAAATCAGAGAGATTCTTAAAATTCTACAATGAAGCACCTGCAATTTCAACACGTTTTCATGTACTGGAGCTTCTTCCAGGACTTGGTAAAAAAATGATGCATGATATACTTGATGAGCGTAAGAAAAAACCATTCACAAGCTTTAAAGAAATGTGCGATAGAATAGATTTTCTAAGAGCACCAGACAAGCTCATTGCAAAAAGAGTTGAGTTGGAACTAACAGATCCTGATCAAAAATACAGACTATTTACAAGACCACCTATCACAAAAGGTTATCGCTAAAATATTTGCTTTTATGAAATCTAAACTTGGTCAAAATTTTTTAACAGATATAAACACTGCAAAAAGAGAAATAGAATACGCAAAAATAAATAAAAAAGATGTAGTGTTAGAAGTAGGACCTGGTAAAGGCATTCTTACAAAAATACTTTCAGAAAAAGCAAAAAAAGTAATTGCTGTTGAAATAGATAAAAACCTTATTGGTTATTTAGAAAAAAATATTTCAAAAAATGTTGAGTTAATCAATAAGGATGTTTTAGAAATAGATTTAACAACACTTCCAAAATTCAATAAAGTTGTTTCCAACCTACCTTATCAAATATCATCGCCTTTTATCTTTAAAATTCTTGAATATGATTTTGAATTTGCAGTACTTATTCTTCAGAAAGAATTTGCAGAAAGACTCGTAGCAGAACCAGGTGATAAAAATTATTCTCGTTTATCTGTATCTGTTTTTTATAAAGCATATTGTGAACTTCTTGAAACTGTTCCTAAAGGGCGATTCAGACCAGCTCCTAAAGTCGATTCTGCGATAGTAGAAATTATTCCCAGGAAATATAAACCATTTAAATTAGAAGATGAAGATTTTTTCTATAAACTTGTCAAAAATCTTTTTAATCATCGGCGTAAAAAAATTAAGACAATTCTAAAGAATAAGTATAGAGTTGAATCTAGTGATTTGCCTTTTTTAGAGTATAGAGTAGAAAAACTTAGTCCCAAACAAATTGGTGAGTTAAGTAACAAGCTTATGGAGAAAATGTAATTTTAACGCTTTTGAGATTATTCCACAATAACTTTAAATATTAGTAATATCAAAAGTATAACATAGAGCTTGATGGTGAGGAAAGGAAAATGGCTATGAATAAGAGGATAATGGTTGTGGATGACGATCCTGATATTCTTATTAGTATTAGAAAGATATTCGAAAGAGAGGGTTATGAAGTTTTTACCGTTGATAGTGGAATGGATTGTGTAAAAGAAATTGAAAGAGGATTCAAAGGCGTTGTACTAATGGATATTATGATGCCTTTTATGGATGGCTGGGATACAATTGAAGAAATAAGAAAAAAAGGACTCGCAAAAAACGTTGTAATATCAATTCTTACTGCAAAAGGTACACCTGACCATGATAAAATAAAAGGTTTACAATCATTTATTTATGATTATATAACAAAACCATTTGATGTTAAAAGCTTAGTATCAAATGTAAATAATATGATTTCGTCATAAATTTTAGGTTCATCTCTCCCTTCTCTTTTTTTTTATTTTTTTATAAAGCAAGTATTTAAATAATAATTTTTGATTTATTTTAAATGATGCACTGTGAATGTTATTGAAACTAAAAAATTAACTAAATTTTATGGTAAGATAAAAGGTGTAGAAGATTTAACTTTTAATGTCAAAAAAGGAGAGATTTTTGGATTTTTAGGACCAAACGGTGCTGGTAAGACTACAACGATTAGAACGCTTCTGGGTTATCTTAATAAAACAAGTGGAGAAGCATATATCTTTGGTAAAGATATTGAAAACAATATAGTTGAAATAAAACAAGAAGTAGGCTACATTCCTGGCGATTTAAATATATATGGACATATGACAGGAAAACAATTTCTAGATTATTTCAGCTCACTTAGAAATAGAGATATGTCTCTGCTTGATGAAATGCTTGAAATATTTGAATTGCCGCTTGATAGAAAAGTAAAGGGTTATTCTAAGGGCATGAAACAGAAACTTGGAATCATACAAGCATTTATGGATGATCCTGAAATGGTTATTATGGATGAGCCGACCTCAGGACTTGATCCACTACTACAACAGAAATTCTATGAATTTTTACTCAAACAAAAAAAGAAGGGAAAAACAATATTTTTTTCATCACATGTTCTAAGTGAAGTCGATAAAATTTGTGATAGGGTGGGGATAATCCGAGATGGAAAACTAGTAACACTTGAAAATGTTGAAACTCTGAAAAATAAAAGTGGCAAAAAAATTCGATTAAGAATAAAAGAAAAACCAGAAAAATTCAAAGGGCCTAAAGATATGAAAATTAAAAATGGTTGGATTGAATTTGTAACAACTGACAATATTGATAAATGGATTAAAAAATTTTCAAAATACACAGTTTTAGATTTAGATATAAACGACTTTAGCCTGGAAGATATATTTATCCATTACTACGAGGGGGAAAAATAGATGAATGGAGTGTTTCGATTTAAAATAGCAATTCAAACCATTAAAGATAATTGGCGGGCTACAATTATTATAACACTTCTATTCATGGGAATGGCTGTTATGTATTCTGGAATGTATCCTTCTTTTAAAGAGCCCCTTGTGGAAATGATGGATTCAGGATTTGCTGATAGCTTTTCGTTTTTTAAAGGTGCTGAAGATATGGCTTCTTATGTCGGTTTTTTAAATCTTGAATTATATCAGATTTTTTGGCTTATGATCCTTGCAATAATGCTGGGTTTTATAGCAGCATCAATTCTTTCAAAAGAAATAGAAGGAAACACAATTGACTTACTAATGTCCAATCCAATTTCAAGAAAACAGATAATATTTGAAAAATTCATTGGTTTACTTCCTATGTTTTTAATAATTAACGTAGGAGTAATGTTTGCTGTTATGGGAATTACCGTTGCAATAGGTGAAGAGCTTAACTTTGCAAATTTGGCACTTGTGCATGTTGTATCTATTCCTTATTTTCTTGCAGTAATAAGCATTGGTCTTTTGGTATCAGTTATTCTAAATGAAAAAATGAAAGCAAGTATTGTTATGATATCTGTTATAGTTGGAATGTATGTAATAGAATCATTAAGTCAGATGGCACCAGATTATGAAGCAATAGGATATTTTTCATTAAATCATTATTTCAATCCATATGATGCTTTAAAATTTGGTAATGTAGATGTTTCAGGAGTATTGGTATTAATTGCTATAGCTGTAGCATGTTTAGCTGCATCTCTAATATATTTTGAACATAAAGATATACAAGTTTAAAAAATAGATTTTTAGTAAAATTTAAATCTTATTTTTTCTTTCCCAGGGTTTAGAGTCTGGGCATTGTTTTTTTGTATTTGTTGTTTCCAGCCCAAAAAACCAGGAAACAGTAAGAAAATATAATTAAGAGGTGAATTAGGGCTTTGAAAACAAAACAAAAGAATATATTAGTTGGATTTTTTGTATTTTTAACACTGTTTATCTTATCTCTTGATTTTTGGGGATGGGGTCAACCTGTATCTGCAGAATCATTATTTTTAGGTTTGCCAATTTGGATTTATTATCTATTATTTCTCACAATTGCAACATCTATTTTTTTCTACATATTAGCAAAAAATGTTTGGAGGGGTAAAAACTGATTTTTTTAGCCCTTATAGTAATCTATTTCATAGTTTTATTATCCCTTGGTTATTTTGCACATAGGCTCACTAAAAAGACTCCTCAAGATTATTTTCTTGCAAACCGTTCGTTTGGCTCTATGATTTTATTTTTCACTCTGATTGCTACTAATTTTTCGGCATTTACTTTTTTAGGTTTTGCTGGTTCTTCATATAAATATGGTCTTGGCCAGTATGGCATTATGGGCTTTGGAACAGCCATTATGGCCATTATGTTTTATGTAATAGGTCGAAAGGTTTGGAAGATTGGCAAAGAAAAAGACTATATAACGCCCCCTGAGCTCATTGGAAAGCAATTGAATAGCAATGGCCTTAGAATGCTTTTTATGAGTGTGATGGTTGTATTTACCATTCCTTATCTTGCTACACAAGCTATTGGTGCTGGTATTTTAATTGAGAACATGACCGGCATTGTTTGGCAAGTCGGTGCTATTGCTACAATGATTGTAATCATGTTCTATGTAATCTCAGGCGGTATGCGTGGTTCTGGCTGGACTGATGTGATACAGGGAGTAATTATGATTATAGCTCTTACCTTGGCAGTAATATTTATAGCTGTAAGCCTTGGAGGATTTGAAAGCGCAAATACCGCTGCATATGCGGCCAAGCCTGAGCTTTTTACAAGACCTGGCGGAAATGATTTTTTTATTCCACAGATTTGGTTTTCATTTATGTTTCTGTGGATTTTTGCAGATCCTATGTTTCCACAAATATTTTCAAGATTCTATACTGCAAAAAATGAAAAATCCTTGAAAACTGCAATGATTTTTTATCCAATTGTAGTATCATTTTTGTTTTTATTTCCAGTACTAATCGGTGTTTGGGCTCATGGAACACCTCTTGCAGGAAAAATAACATCAGGTATGGAAGACAGTGTTCTCCCAATGATGGTTCAAACGTATGCTGCACCTATTTACTCATTTGTAATGATTGGTGCACTTGCAGCACTTATGTCTACGGCTGACTCGCAGTTACTATCGCTTTCTACAATGCTTTCAAGAGATATTCCATTTAAGAAAAAACGTTTTTCTGAAATAAACATTGGAAAAATACTTGTTGTAGTACTTACCTTTTTTGCAATAATGTTTGTTGTTATGGGATATGATCCAAGTACTGGGATTATGGGAACACTTGTAAAAACAACATTTTCAGGCCTTGCAGTCCTCTGTCCTACAACAATTGCTGTTTTGTATTGGAAGAAAGTTACAAAATGGGGATGTATTACAAGCATTATTATTGGTGAGGTATCTGTGTTTTTATTTCAATACAAAATTTTACCAAGCTTTGGATTCTTAGCTGCTATATGGGCTGTGTTAATTGCAATTGTTACACTTGTTTTGGTAAGTCTTCTTACAAAAAATAATTATTCAACTAATGCAAAATAATTATCATCATGCTCTTTAGAAACAAGTTTAACTCCTTTAATTTCTAAAATTTTAAAACCAGATTTTTCAAGGTCTTCAATAAACTCTTCTCTGCTATAAAGATGATAAAAACGTGGAATATCTAAATCACCCTGCTTCCAATAGATCTCAATATCTCCAAATTCTTCATCTTTTTTAGTCTTTTTTTCTTTAAAAATCTCTCTAAATTTATCTTGTTCTCTTGACCATACGCTGATAAGTGCTTTTCCACTTTTTTTAAGAACACGCTTTATCTCTTTTAGACTTTTTATCCTGTTTTCTCTTCCTTTTATATTATGAAGCGCTGCAATAAAGATTACATTATCAACTGAATCATCTTTAAGAGGAATATCCTCTACATTTGCATGTATCAATTCAATATTTTCGATTTCTTCTTCTTTTATTTTTTCTTTTACAATTTTTAAAAGATTTGAAGAAAAATCAAGGCAGATGATTTTTTTAAATTTGTTATGAAAAAGCAATGTGTTTCTTGCATTACCACAACATGCATCAAGAAGAATAGTTAAAGGCTCTAAACTTTCTATAAAATCAGTACATTCTTTCCAAGGTTTTTTCCTTGTTTTATCAAAACTCTTTGCAATCTTGTCCCATGTTTCTTGTAAGTTTTTATCTTTCATTTTATGCTCTGATAAATAATTTTATTCGATATATATAGCCGGTCGTAGTGGTATTGCAAAACGAGATTTGTTTGCAGGGTCCTTAATATCCTCTTCATCCGTGTTTATTATATATATCGTACATTTGAAGATATTTTCAAGATATCCTTTTGATTTCTCAAGATATTCTGCCTCGTTTATATCACTCAAATATTTTTGTTTATCTGAATCACTTAGTTTTTTGACTTCGCCTGCTAGTTTTCCTGCGAATTGTGATACTTGTTTTGCTATTTTTTTCATAGAAGGATCGGACATTACCTCTTTCATCAAAATGCCCATCTCAAGCTTTCCTTTCTTTGAAAGACTTATCGCTCTTTTGTATATTTCCTGTTTCCAAGAAGGAGCTGTATATACATAGATTTCTTTAGGCTTTATTTTTGTTACTTTTAAAATTTCAGAAATATCGTTTGTTACCTCTTGAAGCAAGTATTCTCCTATTTCTGCTTTTTCTGATATTTTATTTAAATCAATCTCAGGATATTTTTCATTTGATACAAGACTGTTTTTTGCTTTTAAATTCCATAGTTCTTCTGCAAGATGTGGTGTTATTGGTGTCATAAGTTTAATCCAATTATCTGTAAATTCATCTAGAAGTTCTTTGTTTCCTCCACCTCTTTTGATGTACCATTGTATATTTTTTTGACATTCGAAGAATATTTCATTTGTAGCAATTCTTAAATCAAATGTTTCAAGTGCATCATTTGTTTTTTTAATGGTTCTCTGAAGGCTTGTCTGTAGCCACGAGTCAAGGTTTTCATCTTTTTTGTCTTTGATTTTTTGTATCTGCTGTATTTGTTTGAATATGTTTGCTACTCGGTTTTTGTATTTTGTAACAGCTTCTTTGTCCCATTCAATGTCCACAAAAGGAGATCCTACATGTGAATAATAAAGACGCATTGCATCAACACCATATTTTGAAGTTGCATCTGCAATGTGTTCTGCTCCGCCTTTTGCCTTGCTTATTTTTTCTTTTCCCTTTTGAGTGACCCACCAATGTACAAAAATTCCTTGAGGTCTTTTTGCTTCAGGCATTATTGCAACATGATTCATTAAAAACACTGGGAAATGCACGGTTTTGTGTTCTTTTCCACCAAGGTTTATATCTACGGGATACCAGTAGTCAAAATCTTTTTTGATTTCATCCCAGATAGCGTTTTTTGTTTTTCCAATTCCTAAGAATACATAATCAAAGAACTCTAGGCTCATTTCATCTGGTTTTATCTCCCCAGAGTTTACATATTTTGAAATTATGTAATATGCAGGATAAAGTGTTGAATCAGATATTGGCTCTATCGTCCATCTATCTTTGAACGGAAATTCGGTTCCAAGCCATGAGCCTTTTCTAATACATGCTCTATCGTCGAACCAGTCAAGTATTCCTGGGAGTTCATTTTTGTATTCAACTGGAGATATATTCATATATTCAACGTGTTCTTTTGTCTCCTCTGTGAGTTGATAATCACTGTATTTTATGAACCATTGATCTGGTATTTGTTTGATTACTACTTTTTTTGAGCATCTACAAATGACTTCTTCTGAAAATTCTCTTATAACTTCTGCATTGCCCTCATCCAAAAGCTTGTCTTTTACGGTGTCTTTTATCTCAGATACTTTTATTCCTTTGTATTCTCCACAGTTTTCATTTAGAAATCCGGTATGAAATTCTTTTTTGTATACTTCTTCTGTTGCTTGTTCTAGTTTTTCTGTTTCAGTCTGACTTTTTACGCCAAGTTTTTCACATTCTTCTTTTGCAGGATTGTTTTTGTATGCTTTTACATCAATGATCTGAATTGCATCAATATTTTCACCGGATTCAACAAGTGCAATCCAGTCATATGGTGCATGTGCAGGAACACTCATGACGACACCTGTTGCAATATTTGGATCTGCAAATGGGCCTGAAAGAATTGGTATTTCTCTTTTTATCAGTGGAATTGTACATTTTTGACCTATAAGTTTTTTTCCAGATACTTTTTCATTCAGAGGTTTTACATCATCTATTTGATAGGAAAGTTTTTCAAGCGCTTGTTTGGATAAAATCCATGTTTCACCTTTTACATTTGCTTTAACATACTCAACAGTAGGATTTATCCACATGTTTGTAACGCCAAAGATTGTTTCAGGGCGAAGTGTTGCTGCAGGTAGAATATCTCCATTTGGCATTTTGAATTTTATTGCAGTAAATTCCTTTATTTCTGCAGAGCCGCCTTTTGAAATGTCTGTTTCTGATTTATCAACTGCAACAGGTCCACAGTTTGGACAAAAAGGTGCAAAATGTGGTTTAGTGACAAGAAGATTTTTTTCTTTTAGTTTGTGAAACTGCCATTCTATAAATTTTTTGTAACCCGGAGAAATGGTGCTCATTATTCTTGTGTAATCTATTAAAAATCCAAATTTTTTCCAGTAATCTTCAACGTATACTTCTGAGAAATAATCAACTACTTTTTGAGGATCTGTAAGTGTTTTTATAAAATCATTAGAAAGACCATATTCTGTTAATGCTTTGATTGTAATTGGGTCTTTTCTCTCTACTTTTTTTGCAAAGCCAACTGAAGGAATTCCTGATGCATGAAACCCTGCTGGGTACATTACATCAAAGCCGGTCATTCTTTTAAAACGTGCTATTATATCGCAATAAGTAAATCCCCTCATATGGCCTACATGAAGATATCCTGATACTCCAGGATATGCAAAATGTATGAAAAATTTGTTTTTATTTTCTTTTTTTGACTCATAAATTTTTTCTGAATACCACTTTTCTTGCCATTTTTGCTCTATTTCTTGATAATCATAAGTATTTGAAGCCATGTCTCAACTCTTTAGGTGAATTAGGTATTAGTATATAATATTTTAATAATGGACTTAATTATATTCTATGAGACAAATATTTAAATACCAACGAATTTAATCTATTATATAATAATTGGATTAAAGTGATATAAAAAATGTCTAACAATATTTTAGAGCTTGAAAGCAGAAATAAAATATTTGATTTTATCCTTAATAATCCAGGAATTCATATTTCTGATATGTGTAAAAATCTAAATATCCCAAGATCAACTCTTGTTTATCATTTGAATTTCTTAGTAAAAAGGCATATATTAAAAACTGAAGCTGATGGTAAGTATATTCGATATTATATAGCTAAATATTTTGGAAAACACGAACAAGAAATAATGTCTTTTTTAAGGAGAAAAACATTGTTTGAAATAATTCTTATTTTTATGCACTGTGGTGTAGCATCACAAAAAGAGATAAGTTTAAAATTAGACAAAAAACCTGCAACCATATGCTCACATCTTAAAAAATTAAAAGGCAATTATATAATAGAAGAAGTATCAAGAGATATTGACAATATTTTTAAAACAAAAACCCAGAAACAGATCATACGAAGTGTTAGAAATAGAGAGATAATTTATAGATTAAAAGACCCTGAGCTGATATATTTTACAATACTAAAGAATAAAAAGAGTTTTTTGAAGGATAAAAATTCTAATCTAATATTTGGTAATATAACATATTATATACAGACCGGTGTACCTAAAAAACGCAAATATTTTAAAGATGAAGTGGACTTAATTGAAAAAACTTTTTATGAAATTTTTCCGCATCCTTACCATATGTGACATTTTAGCACTTTGACCATAATTCATAATAACATTTAAATAGTATTAATTACAGAGTATAACATAGAAGGAGATGAGAAAAATGAAAATTGTAAGCGAAGTAAAAACCCGGCAAGAACTCAACGAACTCAAATCAGTAATGGAAATATTCATTGTCAACAACAGAATCAGAGAACTTGCACAAGATGCATAAAATTATTTTTACTTTTTAGTCTCTTCATTTGAAGATTTGTTTTTATTAGGAATAACTTTCTTTAATTTACCTAGTTTTCCAAGACCTCCTTTTAACTTAGATGATTTAGGAGAATCTGAAGATCCTTCTGCATTCTCTTTTCCTTTTTTCTTAAAAGGCAAAATACTTTTCAAATTGAATTTACTTTTAGATTTATCATCATCTTGCTTAGTTTTTGGTTTTTTAAGATCCAGATTTACAAGTTCACCACCATCATCAAATCCAATCTTAAAAGTTGTAGAAACTTTTGGTTTTGCTTTTTTTTGTTTTTTCTTTAAAGATTTATGCTTCTTTTTAACTCTTTTAGCCTTCATCTTTTTTTCAAAAGAACGTTTTTCAAGAGAAGGTTTCTTGTGTTTTATCTCAATTAATTCATGCTCTTCTTCTTTTGTTTCCTCGATTAAATCTGTTGAAAAATCTACAAAGTTTTGTTCATAAATCCTTATTTCATCTATAAGTTGAAGAATTTCAGAATGACTTTTAATCTCTGAATCGGACATGTTTTCAAAATCTGAATTCTCCATATCTATCTCTCATTAGCCAAATGCTTCTAGGACAATATTATATATTATACTATATTTAGACATTTTGGAAAAATATTATATTTTTATTTAAAAACTAATGAAAATTTTTAAATCTTTGATTAATATACGTTTATTTGTAAATTTAAGAAAAATTTAGAGATGGGAACATATGGAAAATCAAGCCATGCAAAATTTTTCAGATTCAAGCAACAAAGATAAAAAGATACGTGAACTTGAAGAAACACTTGAAGAAACCGAGAGAAAAGTTAATGAATTGAACCGCAAACTTGAAGAAAAGAAGATTGAGAGCACTATTGAAATAAACAGACTTTTAAAAAATAAAGCAAGATTCATAGATAATTTAAGTCATGATTTAGCAACACCAATCACCCCTTTGATTTCATTGCTTCCAATAATAAAAGAAGATTTGAAAAGTGAAGATACTAAAAAACTTGTAGAGACCTGTCTGAGAAATGTTGAATATCTTAAAAGAGTTATAAACAATGCAAGGGAACTTGCAGACATAAGCGCAACAGATTTAATACTCAAGAGAGAAAGTCTTTTAGAGATAGTAAATAACCTTAAAGAAAAATATGATGTTGTGTTTAAATCGTATAATGTAAAAGTAAATAACAACATCGGAGAAGACATTTTTATTAAGACTGAGAAGAACAGGCTAATTCAATTACTTGACCAAATAACTTCGAACGCAATATATAGTATGCCTGATGGCGGAACTCTTACCTTTGAGTCAAAAGAAGTTAAAAAAGATAATAAGTCGTTTATTCAAGTAAGTGTTACTGATACAGGCCAGGGTATGACCCGAGATCAAACAGATAGAGCATTTGATGAGTTCTATAAAACAGATGATTCAAGACATAAGCTTGATTCAACAGGGTTAGGTCTTACAATCTGCAAAGAGATAATAGAAAAACATGGTGGTAAGATATGGGCAGACAGCCATGGTAAAGGAACAGGTACTACCATTTACTTTACACTTCCTTCTAAAGATAGTGTATTTACAAGAAGCTTTTAGATATTAAAGAAGAATTTAAATAATAGAGTTTTATTTGGCGAATTGGGGAGAGGCATCTTATGCAAAAAGAAATAGAAAAATATGGAAGTACACAGAAATTTGGAAAGCTTGAACTAGTAGACAAAGAGATTTTTTATATATCCTTTAATACTCGTGATAACTAGATAAAACCTGATATTATCCCTTGTATTGTATCAAATACATTTAGGAAGTCTAATCCGAAGAGTATTGCAAAAAAAACAACTATTACAAGCAAGACTTTTATTGCAAATTTAATTAGTTTCCAAACGATTACAACAGCAATTATTAGTATTAAAAACACAGCCCATAATGGTAGAGTAGTACCAAATAAGGTTAAAGCAACAACATCCATATCCTTTCAAACCCAAAGAAGATATCACAAACATATGTTATAACTTTTTTTAAAATTACACGCTTATAATCTTTATCCCAAATGTTCTAAAAGATTTGATTGTATTACGGGTCTTGTGTTTATACAAAAAGATTTTATCAAACCTAACAGCATTGAAAGAAGAGAGTTTCAAATAAAAATTGCAAACTCTGCACTTGAAGAAAATACACTTGTAGTAGTTCCTACAGGGCTTGGAAAAACAGTAATAGCACTAATTCTTATTGCAGATGACCTTAAGAAAAACAATGATAAAATCCTGTTTTTAGCACCGACAAAACCACTTGTCACACAACATGCTAGTTTTTTAAAAGAGCATCTTACAATCGATAAAAACTCAATTGCAACTTTTACTGGAGAAATTTCGCCTGTAAAAAGAACCAAGATGTGGAAGGAAAATAAAATCATTATATCAACACCACAGGTAATACAAAATGATTTGCTTTCTAAAAGACTTGATTTAAAAGATGTTTCACTTATAATTTTTGATGAAGCACATCATGCAGTAGGTGATTATGCCTATGTTTTTGTATCTGAAATGTATAAAAACCAGAGAGAAAACAGACATATTCTAGCAATTACTGCATCACCTGGTAATGATGTTTCAAAAATACTTGAGGTTTGTAAAAATCTTGAAGTCAAAAATATTGAGATTAGAACAAAACACGATCCGGATGTAAGACCTTATGTACATGATTTAAAAATTGATTGGAAAGAAATACCACTTCCAAGAGATTTTACATATACTATCCAGCTTCTAAGAAAAGCATTGTCTTTAAGGCTTAAAAAACTCAAAGAAATAGGAATAATAGAGTCGTCTTCACTTTCTTTAATAAACAAAAGAAAGCTTCTTGATGCACAAAAAAAGATACAAGCAGAGATAAGAAGAAGTCCCAAACCCCATAAGATTCTTTTTCAGGCAGCATCAATTCAAAGTGAGGCTATGAAAATACATTATGCACTTGAACTTATTCAGACTCAAGGTGTTAATGCTTTTAACAACTATTTCCAGAGGATGGGAAAAGAAGCGTCTTCAAAGAATAGTACAAAGTCATCTCGTTCCATCATGTCAGATAATGACATAATGGAAGCGGCAGCCTATGCAAAATCACTTGATATTGAGCATCCTAAAGTAGAAGAAATTGCAAAAATTGTAAAAAAACAATTATCTGAAAAACCTGAATCGAAAATAATTATTTTCACTCATTATCGGGATACATCTGCACATATTACAAAAACTCTTGAAAAAGTAAAAAATGCAAAACCCGCAAGATTCATAGGTCAAGCGGTAAAAGAAAACGATAAAGGACTAACGCAGAAGCAACAGGCAGAAATCATTAAAAAATTCAGAGAAGACACATATAACGTGTTAATCGCAACCTCTGTTGCAGAGGAAGGACTTGACATTCCTTCAACAGATCTTGTAGTCTTCTACGAGCCTGTACCTTCAGAGATAAGGCTCATTCAAAGAAGAGGAAGAACTGCAAGAAAAATGCCTGGAAGCGTACTTATTCTTATTACAAAGGGAACACCCGATGAAGGATACTACTGGTCTGCCAAGAGAAAAGAAAAGAGAATGCGATCGGAACTTGAACTTTTAAGAACAAAACTTACAAAACAGCTTAAAAGCTCAAATCCCTTTGAATCGATGTATGAAAAGGAAAAAGCAAGTCAAAAAACTCTGGGAGACTATAACAAAAAAAAGAATGAAGATATTTTGAAGATAATAGTTGACCATAGAGAGTATCGTTCGAATGTAGTAAAAAACTTAAGTGTTAAAGGAGTAACAATAGAACCTCAGCAACTTGATACAGGGGATTATATTGTATCCTCTCGCATAGGTGTAGAGCGAAAGAACGTCGATGATTTTTTAGAATCACTAATTGAAGGGAAACTTTTCAAACAAATTTCACAACTTCGTGAAGCTTACTCGCGACCTGTACTGATTCTTGAAGGAGAAAACTTGTTTACAAAGCGAAATATCAACCATAATGCAATTTATGGCAGTCTTGCATCAATTACTGTTGATTATGGAATACCTGTTCTTACCACAAAAAATGCAATGGATACAGCAGACTTATTGCGAGTTATTGCAAAAAGAGAACAAAAAGATGAAAACAAATCTGTAGCAGTACGTGGTTTTAAACCGCAAATGTCGCTTAAAGAAAGGCAACAATTCCTGATAGAAGGCCTTCCTAATGTATCAGCAGTTATTGCAAAAAGACTTTTGAATCATTTTGGAAGCATCAGAGGTATTGCAAATGCTGATGAAAAATCACTTATGAAGGTTAAAGGTGTTGGGAAAAACATTACATCAGAGATTATAAATGTATTAAATTCTGATTATTTAGAAAAATAATTTTTATCCCAAATATTTAAATCTGAATCTTTTATACAGTGCTAAAAGCAAAGAATGGTGATGCTATGTCAACTGATGATAAAATTGCACAGGTTTGCGATGGTTTAAGTATGCTTCATGAAGATAACTCTATACCAAGAAATATAAGGAGAGGCGCAGAGGAAGTAAAAGCGTCTCTTTTGAATGAATCAGATCCACTGGACGTTCGTGTTGCAAGTGCTTCATCAAGATTAGATGAAATGGCGAATGACCCAAATATTCCTCTTCATGGAAGAACACTTATATGGAATATAATGAGTCGTCTAGAAGAAATAGCCTAGTATTTTTCAAAAATTTTAAAATTCTTTGTTAAAAAATTAGTTTAAAATCGGAGGAAAAATTTATGATTAGAATTGGTCAAGCAGGAATTCCCCTTTCATGCAAAGGCCGTACAAACAAGGAAGGCTTAGTTTATACAAAAGAAGTACTGGATTTAAACGCAATGGAAATACAGTTTGTACGTGGATTATATGTTATGAAAGAAGAAGAAGCAGAATTCATAAAAGAGTACGCAAAGGACTATGATATAGAACTTCACGTTCATGCACCTTATTACATCAATTTAGCAGGTACAAAAGAAGAAGTCGAACTTTCTTTTGAAAAGATTATTTATTCAGCAACTCTTGCAGATAAAATGAATGCAAGATATGTTGTTGTTCATCCTGGCTATTACGGCGAGGAAAGCGAAAAGAAAACCATGAAAAAAATGATTAAAAACATAAAGAAACTTCAAGGAATGCTTAAAAAAGAAAAAATCAAAGCAAAAATTGCTCTTGAAACCATGGGTAAACAAAAAGTCTTTGGAAGCTTGGATGAAATAATTGAGATTTGTAACAACGTAAAAGGAGTAATACCTGCAGTAGGATTAGGACACATTCATGCTCGTTTAAACGGCGGTCTTAAAAAACGTGAGGATTTTGAAGAAGTATTTGAAAAACTCAAACCATTAAAACTTGACCATTATCTCATACATTTAACTGGAGTAATGTATGAGAATGGAAATGAATATTACCATGTTCCAATCAAAAAAGGAGATATGCCAATAGGGCCTCTCATAGAAGTTATATTAGATAATGGCTATGATGTTACATTGATTTCTGAGTCACCACTCCTTGAGCATGATGCAGTATACATGAGATTACAAGTAGAAAAGGCGATTATGAAAAGAACTGGCAACGAAGAAGCAGATTACAGGGATTTCTCGGAGATTCTATGAACAAGAAACCTGTTTTTTTTAAATCGATAGAATACACACATAAAAAAATAGGTGAAATATTAAAAAAAGTAAATTCAGAGGACATAGAAAAAATTAAAAAAATTTTTTTAAAATCTGAAAGAATATTTGTATATGGCGCGGGCAGGTCAGGTCTTGTCGCAAAAGCATTTGCAATAAGGCTGGGACATTTAGGATTTCAAACATTTGTAATAGGAGAAACAATAACAGCGCCGGTACAAAAAGGCGATCTTGTAATAATTGTGTCCGGCTCTGGTGAGACTATACCTGCTGTTATGACTGCGGAAATCGCACATAACCTTGAGGCATATGTTGTATCCATTACTGCTAAGAAAAAATCAGATATCGCAAAATTTGCTGATATAACTCTTTTTATAAAATCAACATGTCATGAAGAAGAAAGAAAAAAATATGCACCTTTAGGAACACTTTTTGAAGCAAGTGTTTGGGTCTTGCTTGATGGATTAATTGCTGATTTATTAGATATTAAAAAAGAAACAGAAGAAGATATGCGTGCTAGGCACGCTACACTTGAGCAATAAACTTGGGCCCTTAGGGTAGCTTGGCATCCTTGTACCTTGGGGTGGTATAGACCTGAGTTCAAATCTCAGGGGGCCCACTATTATTTTTTAAAGAAAATAAAAAAACAACCCATACTTCCAAAAAAGTTAAAACAAATTATTTTATTCTTAAAACAATGAGGGTTTTGAATGGTAAAGACTTGTGAAAAATGTGGAAAAGAACTTCCTTTTTTATCGGAGGAAAGCTTTGAGCTTCCTGATAGAAAAAAGATGATAGTTTGTAATGATTGTAAAATGCAATTAGGATTAGAGCAAATGAAACCAAAATGTAAAATTTGTGGTAAATCAATAGAAGAAGGGCATGAGTTTATAATGGATGGTGAATTACCTAAAATCCTCAGAAAAATATTAAAAGGGCTTGACCCCAAATATACTATTACCAATTTAATAGAATTAATTAGAGATATGTCTAAAGGAAATTTATACCACAGAGAATGCTTTATTAAGGAAATAAAAGAAGAATCAAAAAAATAAAAGAAAGGGTTTAGTGAGAAAGAACTGATGTCTAAATTGAGACTTAATGATTTTTTTACAACATGTCTCAGAAATTCTCTTCAAGAGCCGAGTTAACTACTCAGGGGGCCCATTTTAAACTATTTTGTAAATAAGTTAAAAAGTATTATAGCCATAAATTATACCTGTAGTGTGTTATGAGTGGAATTCAAGGGTCAAAAAATCCAATTGTAAGCATTCAAAAAGATACATATGAGGATTTAGACATAAATTCACTTTTAAAACCGCTTGGCGGCCTTAAAAATTATGTAAATAAAGACGAAAAGGTTCTATTAAAAACAAACCTGCTAAATGCAACTACACCTGAAAGAGCCGTTGTCACCCACCCCATACTTGTAAAATCTGTTGCAAAAGAGGTGTTAAAGTTAGGTGCAACACCCGTTATTGGAGATTCTCCTTCCGGGCCTTTTACCAAAAGACGACTAAGAAAAGTTTACAATAAATCAGGAATGACTAAATTGTCAAAAGAACTTGGAATAGAACTAAATTATGATACAAAAAATACTAAGATTGAAATACCTGATGGGAAAAAACTTAAGAAAAGCTCAATTTGTAATTTTTATCTAAATGCAGATAAAATAATTTCTCTTCCTAAACTAAAAACACATTACTACATGATAATGACACTTGCAACAAAAATTATGTTTGGTGTGGTCCCAGGTCTTGTAAAAGCAAAATATCACTCACAATTTATTAGAAAAAAAGATTTTGCAGATATGATTCTTGATATATTATCAGTATCAAAGCCAGATCTTGTTATAATGGATGGAATAGTTGCTATGCAAGGAGAAGGCCCTATGAGTGGAATACCCGTAGAATTAGGAGTCTTGCTTGCGTCTACAAATTCTGTAGCATTAGATCTTTCGGTATGCAGGATGCTTGATATTGAACCCACAGGTATATATGTATTAAAACAGGCTAAAATTAGAAAACTGTGGCCCAAGGAAATAAATTATCCACTTCTTTTTCCAGAAGATGTAAAATATAAAGATTTTATACTTCCCTCAAATGCAGGTTATCTCTTAACAGGAGAAAAAAAGCCAAATAAATATCCTTTTATGAATGAAAAATGTACAGCGTGTAAAGACTGCGTTCAGATATGTCCTAAAAAAGCAATAAAAATAATAGAGGGGCAAGCTAAAGTAGATTACTCAAAATGTATACAATGTTATTGTTGCCATGAAGTATGTACTTACAATGCAATAAATCTTAAAAGATGATGAATTTCAACAGAAAAAAATATAACCCCTAAGTTGTATACTAAGATTGGTGATGCGGATGCAGAAAACATTATTTGATTTCATAGAAAAAAATGAAGAATTAGATGATATGAATCTAATAAATAACTAAAAAAATTATTATTTTTCTTATTTTAAAAAAAAGTTGTAATTATTCCTAAAGTTTTGGCTTTCTATTTTTCCAGTATCTCCATACAGCAAAGGTAAGAATCACACATGCAAATGTAATACAAATAATTGCTATTGCTTGAAGGGCAGGATCATGGACAATTGCAACCATCGAAGATGGTATATTTCCTGCTGCCTCAGACATCCCTTCTGAAATCGTGTCTCCTGCACCATTTGCAATAGAACCATCATCTGTAAAAGATCCATTTATTTTTGAAAGATTATAATCGACATTGAATCTAAAAGTTTCATTTAGATAACCATAAACGCTACTAGAGTCTGTATTCCATACCACATATTCAGGATCTATACTATTACCAACAGCTCCTTTAATATCCACATTGTGCATGAGATTTTGAGATAGTTGTATCGGTGTTTGATTAGCAAGTGGAACAGTTACAGGAGACTGACAATAAGTAGAAGAAGTTTTCTCTGCAACATCGATAAGTAATTCATCTTCAGGAAGGGCATCAAATGCAGATCTAGCGGTTTCCTCAATTTCAGGTATGATAACTGTTGAATCTGAACCTATAAAATTTACAGCCCTTGCAACAACTCTCCCTTTTAAGAAATTAAACATTTGAATAAATCCTACCGCAAGCGCTACAAAAGTTGTAGAGAACATTACAACTATTCGAGTATTCTCAGGATGAAGTAGCCCTTCTCCTTTCCAAGTAAGCTTATAATAAACCCATTTATGTCCATCTCGTTCTTTCTTTTTAACAAGACCTGCCTCGTTAAGTTTTACAAGATGCTCATGAAGGGTTGCTTTGTTTAATTTTGTAACTTTACCAAGTTCTTTTAAGTTTAATTTTTTACCATCAAGAGCTCTAAGTATAGATAATCTTGTATCTGAAGCAAGTGCCTTAAAGGCAGTCATGTCGAGTGTTACTTTCGTCATCTAATATTATTATTTATTATTCATTTATTTATATAGTGTTTGCTTTTGTTCGGAACTTTCCGAACGATTTCTCAGCCTTTATATATTCAAAAATTTAAATATAAATTCTGGTGATTAAAATGACCATGAACAAAAATGTAAAAAAGGCTGGTGCACTCTTAGCAATTACAGTGATACTATTAGTAAGTATAATAGGTGGTATTTCTTCTGGTTTGTTCGACGAACCAATAGAAATACCTGAACCAAAACCCCAATATCCAACAGATCATCTATCAATTGATGCTTCGTTTTTACTTAAGACGGGTGAAACAAACGACTCTGTTAATGTTTCCTGTGATTTATTTATGACTAATATTTGGGAAAAAGAATCTGGGGAAATAAAGGCAACTGCATATGTCAGTGAACAAAACACAAATTTTGCAACATTTAAAAGCTCTGTTGAATTTGGAGTAATTGATGCAAATTCTACAAAAGAGCTTAACATTCCTGTAAAGTTTGAAGATAACAGTTACAAAGTAGAAATATTGCTATTTGAAAGCAATAAATTGGTTAAAAAAGCAACTCTTTCAATAACCATATATCAAAATTATTACTATGGAAAAGGAGGAGCAATTGAATATAACGTTGGAAGAACCGAGGACGATGCCGAAAGAGATGGGCAATGGTCCATATCAAGTGACCCTCCTCGAATTACCAGTGTTCATTAAATAACTTCATGAGTTTATAATTAAAACTCTTTTTTTCTCTTTTTGTAAAAATTTTAAATAAAACTTAGCGTTACAGGTCTTTTAATGGAAAAGGAAGAGCTAATAACTTTATTAAAAGATTGTGGAGCAATACAGTTTGGCAGTTTTGTTTTGACTTCAGGGGCGGTAAGCAATTATTATATTGATATCAAAAAAGCAAGTACTAAGCCTTTGATACTCAAAAAGATTGCAACTGCCATGTCAGAATATACTAAAGGGTATGATCTTATTGCTGGAATGGAGCTTGGAGCAGTACCTCTTGTTGTAGCTCTTTCTTTAGAAACAGATATTCCTTATGTAATTATTAGAAAAGATAAAAGAGAACATGGAACTGGTAAACAAATAGAAGGCGAAGATGTAAAGGATAAGAAAGTATTAATCATAGAAGACGTAACGACCAGCGGAGGATCGGTTGTTAAAACTATTCAGATACTGAGAGAAGGAAAAGCATTAGTCGATGAAGTATTGGTAGTAGTAGACCGTGAGAGTGGTGCAGAAGAAAAATTAAAAAATGCGGATGTAAGTTTTATTCCCCTGCTTTCAGTAAGCGACATACTAAAAAAATAGTTTAATTTTAAATATCTGTTCTGCATTCAATAAAATTCCAGGGAGGCTTGATTTATTTGAAAGTGCTTGTAGTAGGCGGTGGCGCTAGAGAACACGCTATATGTAACGCTGTTATAAATTCAAAAGATGCTGAGCTTTATTCAGTCATGAAAAATCTCAATCCTGCAATTAAAAACATGTCTAAAGATTTTTTACAGGAAAAAGAAACCAACATTGAATCAGTTGTGAAATGGGCTAAAGAAAAACAAATAGAAATTGCACTTGTAGGTCCAGAAGCACCTCTTGAAAGAGGACTTGTAAATACTCTTCAAAAAGAAGGGATTCCTGCCTGTGCTCCAACTAAAGAAGCAGCAAGGATAGAGACAGATAAAGAATGGATGAGAAATCTTTTGAAAAAACACAAAGTTGCAGGTCAACTTCGTTGTGAAACATTTACCGATGCGAAAAAAGCAAAAAAATTTATTGAATCTATGAACTGTGAAGTTGCGATAAAACCAATAGGTCTTACAGGCGGTAAAGGCGTACGTGTCTCAGGAGATCATTTTAATGATATAAACGGTGCAATGGACTATGTAAATGAGGTTTTAGACAATAAAATAGGTGGACAATCAAAGGTTTTAATCGAAGAAAAAGCAATTGGTGAAGAATTTACTTTGCAGGCTTTTTCCGATGGTAAAACCATTTTGCCTTTGCATGCCGTCCAAGATCATAAAAGACTTTTACCAGGCGATGAAGGTCCAAACACTGGGGGAATGGGTTCTTACTCGTGCGAAAATGGACTTTTGCCTTTTTTATCAAAAAGTGAATATGAGGAAGGAGCGGTTATATTACAGAAAATTGTTGAGGCACTTGATGCTGAAGGCTATCCTTACATCGGGCCTATTTATGGGCAATTTATGTTAACAATCGATGGCCCTAAGATAATCGAGATAAATGCTCGTTTCGGAGATCCCGAAGCAATGAATGTTTTGCCACTTTTGGAATCTGATTATGTCGATCTTTGCAAAGCAATGCTTAACAAGAGTCTGAATAAAAAGAAAATAAAGATGAAAAAGATGTCTACAGTCTGCAAATATGTTGTACCGGAAGGCTATGGCGTAAAAAGTCTTTCAGGGAAAAAAGTTTATGTTGATGAATCGGAGATTAAAAACACTGGTTCACAATTGTTTTATGCATCTGTAAACAAAGAAAACAGTTTTGTTACAACGACTACTTCTAGAAGTCTTGCAGTTGTAGGAATTTCAGATTCACTTGATACTGCCGAGGACATATGTGAAAAAGCACTAAAATATGTTAAAAGTGACCATATATTTATTCGTCATGATATTGGAAAACCCGACCTTATTAAGAAGAGAATTGATCATATGAACAAACTTCGTGGTATGTAGATTATGAAACAACAAATATATAATTATTTTATAGGTACTGCGGGTTCTGGTAAGTCAACACTTACCGATTCTTTTAAAAAATGGATGACAAGTCATGGCCTTGATGCAATAACTGTAAATCTTGACCCTGGTGCAGAAAACCTGCCATATAGTCCTGATGTAGATATTCGTGATTGGATATCCCTTGAAGAAATAATGGAAAGCTATGGCCTTGGCCCAAATGGTGCACAAATAGCATGTGCTGATATGCTTGCGCTAAATACTTCAGATGTAAAAGAGGCGATTGATTCTTTTAAAACAGATTATGTCTTAATGGATACACCAGGTCAACTTGAGCTGTTTGTATTTAGAGAAGCAGGAAAATATATTATCGAGTTTATGAATCCAAAACAATCGATTATATCCTATATCTTAGACCCGGGTCTTGCAAAAAACGCCTCCGGTTTTGTTTCACAACTCTTGCTTTCAATTAATACAAGCTTTAGATTAAATCACCCTCAAATAAACGTCCTAAGTAAGTCTGATTTAATATCAGATGAAGAGAGAGACAGTATAAAAAAATGGTCTGAAGATATAGATCTGCTTGAAAGCGCAGTGCTATGCGAAGAAGCATCTGTTTATAGAGAGATGAGCGAAGGAATCTTAAATCTTTTAAGAGATTTTAGCAGCCAAATACAAATGATACAGACCGGTAAAGAAGAATTTCTTGGGATAGATGATTTATACACTCTAATACAATTACAATTTCAGGGTGGAGAAGACCTTACAAGTGATTAAAAAAATTAATTTACATTAAGAACTTGGAGTTCTGTCTGATATAATTTTTTATCAAGTACTTTGTAAACATATATCTTGCTGTCTAATGAGTCAAAAAGTGGTATGTATATATTTGGCGCGTTAAATGTTACCTCATGACCATAACGTAATTTAGGAAGATGCATAGGTGTATAAAATAGTACAAAAGCACTTGTTGGATAATAGTTTTCATCAAATAGACTGACAACAAAAGATTCTGATTCATTTACACTACTGTTTACCTCTATGATAATACCCTCATTGTTGGATGTATTACCTATTGTAACTAAAGTCAGATCTGTACTGGTTTGATTTAGACTATTTACTTCTAATTTTAGATAATAAGTGGTATCTTTTTGAACTGAAGAAATATTCCAGCTATACAAAAGTCCATAAGAAACAGAACTGGTATTCTCATGTATCTTAACCCATTCATTGCCGTTTTTATAAAATAGTTTATAATTATCAAAAGTTCTTCCATCAGCTGTACCATAGATATCTAGCAAGTTTGTATTATTATAAACACCCGAGGTGTTTAGAAAAGCAATAGGTGGTGCTTCTGAAAGGTTTACCGCAGCATATGCATCAACACGACCCCAACCTTGTGTTGTAACACTGTATCCAAGATCCACAGCTGTATTTCTAATAGCCATTTTAACCTCTAAAGGAGTCCAATCAGGATGCATCTGCAAAATTAATGCAGCAACACCTGCAACATGTGGACAAGACATACTTGTCCCGTCTTCAACACTATATGCATTATTGAGCCATGTGCTGTTAATCGCTCTTCCAGGTGCTAAAACATCTGGTTTTATAGTTCCTTTTTTTGTGGGCCCCCTAGAACTAAATGAAGATATTGAATCATCTTTATCTGTAGAACCAACTGCAATTGATTTTCTTGAACATGCTGGAGACTGTATTGTTTCAGAGAAAGGACCATTATTTCCTGCAGCTGCAACGAATACAATTCCCGAATCAACGAGATTATCTACAGTTCTAGATAAGATATCATCTGGATGAGAAGGATTATCACTTGATGAAGGGCTAAAAAGTCCAAAGCTCATAGATACAATATCGACATGATCTGAGAAATCACCATCTTGATTAGGATCCGCTACTCGGTCTAGTGCGCTAAAAAGCCAGGATTCATCGCCGTATCCTTGACGGTTTAAAACCTTGTAAGCATATAATGATACATCGGGTGCAACTCCTACTACAATTCCTGCACAGTGAGTTCCATGGCCATTGTCATCCATAGGATCATCATCCTCAGGTCTTGGCGAATCACACTCATATTCTGAGTTAAAATTATCACACTTGACAAAATCATATCCGTCTACTACTTGATAGCCTGGACCAAATCCACCGCCAAACTCGGAATGATTATAATCAATGCCGGTATCAAGTACTGCAACAGTTACTCCCTCACCTGTAACATTTATACCAGAATTATTTTGTAATTCCCATACATCATCTGCATTTATTAAAGGCACACTGTCTTGTAAGTTTACTTTAAAAATACGATTTGGATAAACACCTTCTACAAAAGGCAAGGATTCTATCAATTTGACTATTTTTTCTGGCATATTGCTTACAGCAAAACCATTGAAAACATTAGTAAATTCTTCGATAAAAAAACAATCAGATTCACAATTACAATCGATTAAATCAAGGATTTTTTCTTTTGCAGTTGAATGCAAAGATAAAAGTTGATCTTTATGGTCATTGAATTTCTCTTCAACTTTCTCATAAAAATTTGATTTAATAAGGTTTTTTTCAAAAACAAATAAAGGATCACCCTTGAGTTTGATTATATAACCATTTTTTTCTAAAAAACTGTTTGAAATATTTGTTTTTTCAATAGAGTTTGTTACAATCTTACTTGAGACTGTAAAACTAGACATAAATGTAGAAAAAACCAATATAAAGCAAATTAGTACAGCAAATTTATTAATTTTCATTATATTATAAATATTAATCTTATAATTTATTAAGTTTATTATACAAATCTTGTCTTCTTAGGATCTTTTGTAAGTAAAACAACTCTTGATTTTGGTTTTTCCATAGAAAAGTCATAACCTATCTCTTTTGCAAGATTTAAACCAAAATCTTTTACTTTTTCATGAGGCGGCATATTCGAAAGGTTCATCCTCTTACGACTGTAACCAACAAAAACATAGCCTTTTGGTTCTATAAACATCGGTTCTGCAACTTTAAGTAGACTTGAATATTCTTTTATATGTTTTTTATCCATGTTCCAGTTCTGAACAAGAGTGTGTCTTATGACGGTTCTTGTATCTAAAGAGGGTAATAACTCAAGTGTTTTGTTTATCTTTTCCCAACCATCTGAGATAAGCGGTGAACAAATCTTTTTGTAAATTTCTTTGTTTGGAGCAACAAGTGATACATATAATTGTTTAGGAAGGACGTCCATCTTTTCAAGTGCCTCAGGGTTAGTTCCATTGGTTACAAGAAATGTAGTAATATTTCTCTTGTGACATTCCTCAAAAAAATCTGATAAATAAGGATATAACGTAGGCTCGCCTGAAAGAGAGCAAGCAAGCATATTTGGATTGTTTGCTTCCTCCCATTTTTTAAGATCGCAACGCTCGTCACCTTTGAAACCAGTTATTAGTTTTCTCTGAGCCTCAATTGCGCCGTCTAAAATAAATTTTGGATCATCAATTTCTTTGAATTCTTTTTCGTTAAATCCTTGATGACGCCAGCAAAAAAGACACATGTGGTTACACTGGTTAATTGAAGGTGTCATCTGCAAGCATCTGTGAGATTTTATCCCATAAAAAGTCTGTTTATAGCATTCTCTACCATATATTAAGCTCTGCCTCATCCAATGGCAAAGTTTTACACCGGAATGGTTGCCAACCACTGCGTAATGCTGTTTTTGAAGTATTTTTTTGAATTCCTCGCGCATAAATGTGACTGCCCAATGTTTGTTCCTTACTTTATACTTTTTTATAACTATTAAAATAAGTAATATCTTCTAATTTTCTTTTTGGAACATGTAAAACATCTTTTGAATCTTTCCAATATTTAATAGACTTAGTTAAATCTTCAACAACAGGTGACTCTGCTTTGTAACCAATAGCCACCACAGTATCAATTATTACATCTTCAGGAATTTTTAATGCATCTCTAATTTTTTCTTTATCAATTTTACAGAGTATACAACTACCAATTCCTTCATTTTCAGCAGTTAAAACTATATTTGCCGCAGCAAAACTTACATCTCTAATATACCATGGATTCTTTTTATCTTTTGCAAGAATGATAATGTAAGCCATAGGACTTTCTTCTAAAGAAGGACTCCAATCCTTAAGATATCCTGCCCAGCTAAGAGAATCAAAAACTTTTGAACAAGTTTCTTTTTCATCAACTATAACAAATTCTAAAGGCTGAAGATTTGCAGCAGAAGGAGAGAGACGAGCAGCATTTACCATTTTTTTAAGAATTTCTCTTGAAACTTTATTTTGTTTAAAACGTCGTATACTTCTTCTTGAAACGATATAATCATAAACTGTTTTACTCATTTTAAATCCTCAATTTTTATAAACAACAAAACAGTTGTTTGATTAAAAAAATTTTGTAGAAATTTATCCAACAAAATAATAAACCATGTTTTATTACATGAAAGATAGTGGGGATTTTAACAACATGGCAAAAAAAATAAGGCGAATGAGAACCTTTGCAAGAACTGCTTCTAAATCAATGGAGAAAAAACTAGTTGAAAATGCAAAGAAACTAAGAGAAAATCCTTATCTTGTCTTACCAGAATACAGTGATAGATATTCTAGTAAATATTTTGATAAAATCAAAAAAACCATACAAAAAGTAAGCAACTATAGCGATGACTCTAAAAAACTTGAGAAGTTTTCAAATAAAAGAGGAATAGAAGGCGCCATTGCAGGTACACTTCTGATCGCGCAATCTGAAAAAGCTCCTTACCTTGCTGTTGCAAAATTTTCCACAGGCGATGTTACTTATGCTCAAAGAGGTCGTGCAGATAAAGAAAAATTGATAGCCTCACAGCATTTTGATGATCCTGTTCTTCGTCTTTTAGGAATAAAAGATGTAGCTCAGAAAAAAAGATTACATGTATACTCATGGAACGATGGTTTTTATTCAACAGGTTTGGAAGCTGAACCACCAAAAGATTTTGTAGATTTTGTTTTAAAAAAGAATGATTTGAAAGTAAAAGAAAACATTGCAATTTGTGGAGATATATCTTTTGAATCTGTTCGTGAAAAAAAAAATATTGATAAGAACTACATTCTAATAGATTGGAAATCCGCAAAGGTATCAATTGCCATATGTGAAAGTTGTGCAAAACAAAGAGAAAATACTTTTTTTAAAATTACAAAATATATGCTAAACCCTAACATTTCAGAAGATTTTTCAATTAAAGTAATAGGCCAAGTTTTAAAGAAAAGTGATGAAAACGATCAAGTTACAGAACATGTAGACGAGTATCTATCAGGTAGTTTATCAGATTATGATTTCATAAAAAAGAATATGAAACATCGTAAAGAAAAAATAAGTGAATCTGATGAAAAACTCTTGGTACTCGATGGTGTTTCTTATGATACAGACATAAAAAGTTTTATAGATGCTTTAAAACCTAATAAATACGAAAAAAAAGGCTTGGAAATCCTTCTTGAAACAATAAATGAGCCGGTTGTTTTTGATGATGCTACTCCAAACAAAGTTCTTGAAAAATATTGGAAAGAATATGGCGTTTCTGTAATAGATGAGTTAATTGATGATTCTGCTCTTGCTGAAAAGTTTCATAAGCTAGATGATGCTCCTTCAGATATTCTTGAATTGGTTCTAAACTACAAAGAAAGGCAAAAAATATTATCAAAACTTCCAAAATACAATAATTTACCACCTCTAGCAAAGTTTGCTGATTCAGTTGCAAAAACTTACAAGACTTTTGGAGAAAAAAAAGCAATTGTTGAGCTTAAAAAAAGACCCGATACACCTAAAGGAAAATCGGTAGCATACGCTTTTTTACTTTATTTTGGTAAAGGCACGGATAAAAAATGGCAGTATTCAAAGCTTGAAATTGAATATGGAGAATTTTTAAAAGATTATGTTAAAAATCTTATAGAGTCCAAACCTGAAAAATATCATGAAAGATTAAAAGAACTACTTATTTCAAGTGGAAGTTCTGAAAATATTGATTAAAAATAAATAATTAACATTTTGTTATAAAATAGATGCATATACTAGATTTTGAAAAATATTCGTTTTAAATTATTAAAATATACAACATAATATTGATATATCTTTGCTCCAATGAGTTGGAATTGTGTTGATATAACTCATAAAAAACCCTGTTAGAAATAACAGATGGAGGAAAGAAGCAATATGAAAAAAAGATTTTTAAAACAAAATAACGACGCTCAAGTTCTAGGACTGCCTATGTATCTTATAATAATTATGATAATCGCAGTAGCAATAATAGCTGCAGTTCTAATGATGCTGCCACAAGGAACAAAAATGATGATAGGCCAAGTTCAATCTGGAAGTGTATTCAAAGGTAACGGAGACCCTGGTGATTTAACTGTTTCAGATGTTGTTGTAACAATAGAGGTGAAAACAAACGACGATAGAAGGGATCCTATAGAAGGAGCATTAGTAAGATTATCAGGAGCTCATGGAATAGGAGAAGCAACAACTGACAGCCTGGGAGTTGCCACCATAACTGTTGGAGAGTGTATGCTCGATCAAGGAATAAATGAGGCATATATGAAAATGACTGTAAAAGCAGATGGATATGAAGATTTTGAAGATCAAGATGCTGTAATTATCTACAGAGGGTAAAACAAACAATGTTGACAAATAAGAAAAAAACAGTAAAAGAGAAAAAATCAAATGATGAAAATGTCCAAGCCATCAGAAGTTGGGTAAGAAACATAGAACAATCTACAAATAGTCTAAGCTCACGTCTTAATGCCATCGAAAAAAGAATATCTCTAGGCTTAGACAATACATTTAAAAAATCCGACCCCTCTTTTAAAATCTTTGAAAAATCAATTCAAAATGTGTTATCCGACCTAAATGAAAATGATTACACCGAAGAAAGCATCAATTATATAATAAATGCTTTTGAAAAAAAGTTTTCATTTATTGATGATAAAGTAGAATCATCTTATGCAGAAATGCAAATAATAAACGAAAAAATAAATGAGTTGAATAAATCATTAGACAATAACTACGAAGAAATAAAAAAAATTAGAACTACAGAAATAAAAATTCTAAAAGATTTTAAAAAACGATTGGAAAAAATAGAGAGAAGATCACCGCCAACTATGAAAATCGGTGGCACTGAAATACCTATTGAATTATCTGGAATAATAGCCGGCTCGATATCACTTTTTGCTGCTTTTTTAGTAATACTAAATCAACAAAACTTTCTGATTTCCCCATTTTTCCTTGCAACAATCGGCTTAATATTCATTTCATCAGCATTATTTAAAAGCATACGGGCAAGGTCATTTTAAAAAGGCTGAATTTAATGATTTTTAAAAAAATATCAAAAGTTAAAGAACTATCAGGAAACAATTACGCAGTTCTTGGTCTACCTTTAAAAATGACTGTCTCAATTGTCATAGGAGCAGCAGCGCTTTCTTTTATACTTATGTTCATACTAAATCCATGTCTGTTTCCCTCTAAAATGATAGTTGATATAGAACCGATGTTAAACATAATCCCCTCAGGTCATGATGAATATGAGTTTTTGATAAATATAAAAGTTACAGACCAACAAGGCTATGCCATAAAAGGAGCAAATGTTTTAATCAAAGGTCTAGGAGATGCAAATTCAGATATTACAAATTCTAGTGGGGAAGTTTCGCTTATTATTAAGCCAGAATTAGAAAGAGGCGTAAATGAAGGATATCTTGACATTATGGTAAAAGCAGGGTGCAAAGAAAAATTCTCCGAAGATCACATGATAAAAATAATAAGAGGCAACTAATGTTTTATGAAAATGAATTTGCTGTAATTGGAACTCCTACAAATCTAATGATATCAATTATTACTGCATCGGTAATATGTTCAATTCTTTTATACTCAATTATAACTCTTTCTGAAGAATCACAAACACATCTTGTAAAAAAACAAATTGATAAAATAAGAAGTGACGCGGAAAATATGTTTGAATATGCCAACTCGGGTTCGAAATTAAAAATAGATGTAAAATTTCCAGAATCTATGCGTTTTGCAGTATTTGGTAAGATACCGGACGATACTTTGAAACCGAGCAACTTTGAATTAGATAAAAACATGAGCAATAATTATTATTTTATAATGGAAAATGGAGATATTTGTACCTATTCATCTAATGCTCGTTTCTGTGGGAACAGTACCGATCGAGTCGCTGTTTTGAATAATGGAGAATATTCGATATATCTTGAACTTGTATGCCAGGATGGGATGACTTATGTTAAAATTTATTGAAAACAAAAAAGCAATAATGAGTCTTACTTTTACACAAATAGGACTTATAATTGCTACAGCAATACTGCTCTCTGCAGCAGTATCTGTAGTTTTTTTAAATGACTGGCAGAAAAAAGCAGAACTTGAAAATATAGCAAGTAATTTTTCTACTGTTATACAAGGAATGGATTCCCGGTTTTTTGAAAATAAAACAACTTTTTACTTTCCAGAAAAAACCTATGATTATAATGTAAGTATATCTACAGAGTATGCCACAGTTAGAACCGTGGGAACATGGTTTAATACACTTTCAGTTAAACACCGTTTTTTAAAAAAGCCATTACTTAGTAATTGGATTTCAGGAGAAAACTTCCATATTTTTCTTAACGAAACATATGGTTGTTTTGGAAATGAAACAAATCCCATTATGAAAATGGATATTGATAATGTTAAAAATGAAATAAAAAATATTTTTGAAAATGCTAGTTTTACTTTTTCGTCAAATCCACTTTATCTAAATTCTAAAAAGCCTGTTTATATCGAACAGGTCTTTGTTTTTTATGATTTAGATGGGAACAACATATGGGATAAAGAAAAAGATGATAAACAAAGTTTCGTACTTGTTTATCAAAAATAAAAATTTATTTTTCTATGTCAAAATTTTAATGAGTCTATAATAGTTTGAAACATCGATTTCTTTTGGCTGAATCGCAATACTTAAAGGAATTTCTACAAATTTTTGATCTTTAATTGTTACACAATGAGAAGTAAGTCCTTTTTTTAATGATTCAACTGCATAGTTTCCTAGTTTTGCAGCAAGAAGTCTGTCTGTTGCAGTTGGTCGTCCACCTCTTTGTATATGACCAAGTACTGCTACTCGTGTTTCAAAACCTGTATTTTTAGTAACAATATCTGCAATATTTTGGGCTTTTGCTTTGCCTTCTGAAACTATTATTATCCAGCTTACTTTTCCCTTAGCGTTTCCTTCTTTTATTTCTTTGCAGATTACATCCATGTCCATTTCTATCTCTGGTGCTATTACTTCCTCACACCCACCTGCAAGAGCAACTTGAAAGGCAATATATCCACAATCCCGCCCCATTACTTCTACAATAAAAATACGCTCCAGACTTGTTGCAGTATCCCTGATTTTGTCAAGAGCTTCAAGTGCAACATTTACTGCTGTGTCAGCACCAAGAGTTAAATCCACATTTTTAACGTCATTGTCTATTGTTGCAGGAATGCCTACAACAGGAATATTGTATTTCGATGAAAGTATGTGTGCGCCTGTAAGAGAGCCATTTCCACCTACAACAATTATCCCATCTATATTGTGTTCTTTTATATTTTTAACAGCTTGAAGCTGAAATGATTCATCATAAAAACGTTTGCAACGAGAAGTTTTAAGAATTGTTCCTCCAAGATTGATGATACCTGATACATCCCTTCTATTAAGTTTTACAAAATCAGCATCTATCAATCCTGCATAACCGCGTTTTACACCTAAAACTTCAATATCATATATATCTGCAGTTCTAACAATAGAACGTATAGCTGCATTAACTCCGGCACAATCTCTTGTAACTACTGCTATTTTTTTCAAATCTCTCTTTTCCTCACACCTTTAGATATATCATATATGTTAATGGTTCTTAAGAATTTATTTTTTTAATGGCCTATACCATCAAGCGTGATAATTTTTTTTCTAACAATATAAATTGTGATACTTACAAAAATAAATGCCGATAGAACGCCCAGTGAAAGCCCTGTTATCATTCCAAAAGCAGGGAAAAAGTTGTACAGACCATGAACTATAATTGCTAAAGCAAAATAGGGTAGTACTCTTACGAATCTAGATTTATTCATTATAACTTTTCCATAACCATAACCCGTCCATGCAGTAGCTGATGCATGCAGAAGACATCCTGCAAAACTTCTTATAGTTATTAGAATAAAGAAAAACAAAAATCCTTCAGTAATAAATGCATCATAGCCATAGAAAAGATTCTCAGTTGCAGAAAAACCAAGACCTGCAACTGCACCATAAATAAGGCCATCTTCCGGCTCTACTAGTTCTTTTTTAACTATATTAAATCTCATAACAAGAGGTTTTGTAAGCTCCTCTGCAAAAGGCGCAATTACAACAAGCGATATTAAAAGAAGTATACTGCTGTCGCTTATAGAAGAAAGAGCAATTGAACCTAGAAATATTTCAAGTACAAGAGAAGCAATTACAGCAATTGTTGCACCCCATAGAAAACATATGATGATTGGTATCCATTTTTCCCTATCATATCTTTCAGTGTTTCTGATCCATATTGCATAAAATATTGGTGGCAGAAAAGCCATTACAAATAAGATCACAATTGATAAGGTGTCCACATTTTTATAATTAAAAGGTTAGTTATTTAATTTTCTAGTTTTATATTTCCAAAAAATACCCGTTTTCTAAAAATTTGCAAAGTTTTTCTATAAAGCGAGCAAGAGGTCCACCATCTACAATATCATGATCGGCAGTCATTGTAATATGTAAAAAATCCCTTGGCATTATCTTATCTCCAACTACCCCTGGTTTTTTTGTAATTCCTCCTACTACAAAAAGAGTAGTTGCAGTTCCACCAAGTGGCACTACCCATCCTGGAAACTTTCCTTTCATACCAATTGCAGTAACACCTGTTGTACCCATGTGTTTCTTTTTTAAAATAGCGTTTTTATTTGCAATCCATAAAAATAGTTTTTTTACAAAAACTGGTGCATTTAATGCAGTTTTCTCAAATTTTGAAAGGTCTCTTCCAAGGACCTGAGTGCTTTCATCTACTTTTTGTTGCTGTGCATTTCTTATTTCTTTGGTTATCTGAAGAACAGTTTTTTTGTTTGCTTTTCTAAGTATGTACACCATTGGCCGACTGCCTTCACTAAATTTTTTTTCTATTGGAATTGCTATATCAATATCATCAAAATAAACAATTTTTCTCCTACCATGACGATAAGCATTGAATTCTTTGAATTCAGACATGGTTTCTGCCACACATTTTACTATCCATCCTGTAAAAGAGACTTTAAAACCTGTTTTTTCATAATGTTTTTTAATTAATTTTTTTGCATTCGTAACATCTAATTCTAAAACAGAGTGAACACTTCTTTTACGCCATCCTTGTTTTGTAACAAGCTCTATATTCCTACGATACTTGGTATAAGGTTTTTTGTAAAATTTTCCAATCCTATCCATTAAAATACAAAGAATAAAGCAGATGTAGTTATTTAAAGATTTTTTCTTTCTAAAAACATAATTATTTTTGTTTTAAAAAATTGTAAAGCGCTAAGCATTACAACAATAAAAACAGCTAAATAAAAGCTAATTGCTGGCCCCCAGCTACAGTTAATACCTGCACTTTCTATTTGTCCAGGAATATTTACATCTAAATTACCAGAGCCCATAACACTTCCAACACCTATCTGAGTTAGTTGAGATACTACAACATAAAAAAGTATGACCAATAGAATTAAAAATACAAAGTTCAAAATTGAAAATATTTTTGTTATTTTTTTGAACCGTTTTTTTGTAAAAATAGTTACAAGGTTAAATAAAATAGCTGCTAATAGAATCATGAACAGTATTTCCAGAACCATTGTTGCTTCTTCTGGAACTTGGCTTATTTCACCACCAATTATTTCTGAAGAGCTTGTAAGAGTTACAATTTTTTGAGGAAATACTAGTATATTTGTACTTGTTTGAACAGCGCCATTGTCCCCATTTAGACTCCACCACGGACTAAAAATACTGATTAGAAGTAATGAAATTACAAATAGTTTCAAACCATTGTATCTTTGTTTTTTTACAAAAGCAAGATAAAAAGAGAACGCTGCTAGTATTAAACCACAAATCAAAGCAAATGTATGGACGATTGAATCTTTTTTTGTTAGAAGTTCTGTGGTTTTATCACTTCTTACTTGAAGATTTATTTTTCCTATTTCCTTGTCATCAGAGACAATAGTTATTTCATAACTTGCTGGTGGAACAGAGATACTTGTTTTTCCTTCTTCGTTGATTTCAATTGTTTCTTGTTTTCCATTTCGTTTTACAATTATTTCTCCGTTTGAAAGACTTTGAGCATATGAATCATATGTGCTAAAATCAATAGTGTACTCTGCAGGAAATACTAAATCGATTTCTTTGTTATTTTCAACATTTATTTCTTCTGTTTTTTCAAAGGATTTATAGCTTGTAGAAATAGTATACTTACCAGGGGTTACATCAGTAAATAGATATTTTCCATCACTTATTTTACTCGAAGAAATAGTCGTTGGAATTACCATTTCATCACTTGTTAAAACAGGTTTTACATCAACTGCTGGTGCAAAACCCCATGAGTCTTTTATGTTTAAAGCTACATCATAGTACTCTATTGATAGTAAAACATTATAATTTTTAAAATGATTAATAAGTTTTAATTTAACAGGCTGTTCATGTACTAAAAAACCATTGTAAAATGCTTTTAGTACATATTCATCATTAGGTTTACATGGGGCATTTAATAAACAAGTACCATTCTCAGATGAAGTTTGCTTAGAAATTTCCTCATCATTATAAAAAAGACTGAAAACAACGTTTTCAACTGGTTTATCATCCTGATCAAAAATATTTATATTCATATTTCCTTGGACCGTGCAATAAATACGGCTGGTTGTATCTTTTTCAACGTTTACTGCTGAAAAACCAATGAATTGTCTTTCTTTTGCAAATAAAGGGTTTTCTCTGAAAATTTTAACAATATATGTTCCAGGTTCAAGGTCTGGAAAAACTATTTTTTTGAAGATACTTGCATTTTTCCAATCAAATAATCCTACTGCCATTTTTATTTTTTCAACTAGGCTTTTTCCTTCAAAATCAATATCCATACTTGCAAGAGAAATTCTTCCTGCAGAGCCAGATGATTTGAAACTTTCTTCTTTGTAAAGCTCTGCATAAATATATGAAATATTTTTTCCAAGAGCCGCTGATAAAAGTGAACCTAGTGGAACCGATGGTGCTAAATGAACATAGGCTTCAAGATTAAAGCGCTCTGTTACTTCCTCTTCTTGTTTTGATGTGGTTTCTCTATCAAATGGTATATTTTTAACAAGTTCTTTAAAAATGGCAGATTCAGAATCTATTATATTTTTACCATTACTCTCAGCGGATACGAATTCTATGTTATAATCTGCTTTAAATCCTTTTTTAAGTTCTGTATTATGACCCGTGCTTTTTTCATAAGCATTTCTCATTAGAAAAACATTTCCAGTATCTGCTTCAAGACCTGGGAGTTTAACATTTTGTTTGACCCATGCTTTTACTTGAACACCGTCTTCATCAGGGTTAATTCCATCTGATGATTCCATTATCAAACCATGATTTTTACCGGAGGAAGGATCAGCTAGGCTTATCCACGCTTTGCTACCAAGATCGATATCTGCTTCTGTTGATAGAACCGCTTCTTTTTTTGAACTATCTGGATTTTGTGGAACTTCATAGTCTTTTAAGATTTCATCTTCTGAGTATATATTTATCTCAGGAAGAATATCTCCAACATTCATTTTTTCAATTGTGGCACTACGTGATTTAATAGAAACTATTCCAGCATAGGTCCCATCGTATAATTCTGGATCTTCAATATTTATATCTTCAAGTACTTCATGATGACAGTTTACAAGTATTTTTTTTGTTTCAGAAGGGCAGTAGTAATATGTATAAATATTATCAGTTTTTATCGATCCATCTGGAGTTTTGCAAGAAATTCTCATTCTCACCATTAGATTACCTTCAACAAGAACGTTTTTTTCAACCTCATTTGCCCAGGTGGTACCATAGTAACCCGGTTCATCGTTTATTCCATATCTCATATCAAAACCAGCTAACTGGTCTATATTATATGTCTCGACAACTTTAGAACCAGGTTTGAACCGTCCAATGTTTTGTGCAATAGGGTTTCCCAAAAGCTCACCGGTTTGAATAACTCCATACACGACTTCTTCATCTTGATAGATTCCATAATAGTCAAAGTCAACTTTTTGACCTGCTATTGGCTCATAGAAGTAATGTGTATCTTCAATTCTTAGATGTTTTTTGTAATCAACAGGCTCCGTTTCTTCTGATTCGTAAAATAAATAATATTTTTCTGCTCCATCTGCACAATTTGGTATTAAAAAAACCACACTGCAGTCACTTATATGACTATCATCTGTATGTTCTAAATCATATATTTGTGATTCTAATTCTAATAGTTCAGAGCCAATGTCACATCCTATCCTTACAGAATTTTCTATTTCGTTTTTTGCATAACATTTTTCAGAAAAACTTACTCTGATATCTATAGGCTGAAATTTAGCCTGTTCCAAGCTTGTATCAATAGGTATTTCAATTTCTTGTTTAAAAGTAAGATTTGATATATCGGCTGATTTGAAGTCTGAATAACCATTTACAATACTTAAAGAGGGTAGTAAAACCAATAACAGAACGCATATTGAAAGATATTTTTTGATTATCATTGTATATAACCTAAGATATTAATTGAACTCAGTATAAATATTTTTTTATAAATATAATACAATTTATAAAATAAATGCAAAGAATGGAAGTACCATTAGAACTATTCCAATGATTCCTAAAGTCAAACCTATCGGGCCCAGTTTATATTTTTCAGGTAAAACCTTTTGTGACATATATACTACTGCAATACCATATAAAAGTACACATACCACCCCTATAAAAAGAAGAGTTATACTAAGAATAAGCATAAAAGAAAGGCCTTTGTAAATCAGAATAGAAAGAGGTATACCCAATCCAAGAACGTATAATATTAAAAAAGATAGATATCTCTTATATTTCATAGTACCTATCTTTGGAATAATATTTTTAGAGGTTTGACGTATCATTCTTGCTGCAGCTTCAAAACCAGCATAAATTGTTCCAAAGAAAGCAAAGAACACGCTTATCTGAAACAATGGTTTAAGAATTGGTGAAAGGTTCGTAAAAATCACTGCTTGTTGCTTTATCAGATCTATATTGTTTGGTAGCAGATAACTTCCATCGGATTGAGGGCCAAGCAAAAATCTTCCACATATAACATAAGATGCGGAAACAATAGTTACAACAATAAAAGCAATAGCAAGATCCATTTTTAAAGGAATCATAAGTTTTTTTGATTTTTTAATTTCAGAGTTTGCATTAGGTAAAAAAGTTATTTTACCTTTGTCTTTTTTAAACAAATCAAATTGTTTGTTTTCAAACTTCTCAGGGTCTTTTTTATCTTTGAAAATACCCCATCTTTTAATTTTTATCCAGCCAAAATACCCCACAAGTGGAATAATTGAGATGGTAAGGGTTCCCAGATATCCAAGCATTAACATCGGAACGGGTGTTTTTGTAAAACCTGCAACATTATCTACCCACGAAGGATAAGATGGTACATTACCTATTTTAAAGAAATTTGCAAACATATCTATATAATCAACATTTGTCACTGATTGCAATACAAAAACTGCAGAAATTACTGCCCCAACACCCAATACTATTATGAAAAATGCTTGTACAAACTCCAAAAACTTGTATTTTGCATAGATTATCAAAAACGCTGCGAGTAGACAAATACCTATACCAAAAACAAGATATAATGCCGTATCAACTGATCCTGTAAAAATCCATGCAAGAGACTGACCTACAGTAGTAATTATTGTTGCTGTAAAAATAGGGATAAAAATCATCACAATTGCCACAACAAGCCAGTTAAACCAACCCTTGCGAGTTTTGTATGAAAATATATCCATTATATTTATTCCAGAAAGCATTGTAAATCTAGTACCTATATAACAAAAAATATAAGACGCTATATTTGCAGTTATAAGCCATAAAAGCCCAAATTTTGCCCAAGCACCAATCTGCGGCCCAAGTATAAGCTGGCCTTGACCTATAGTCATAGAGGCAACAATAGCACCTGGTCCAAAAAACAATAAATATTTCAAATATTTCTTTAAAGAAGCTTTTTCAGTTAATACTTTATCGGGCTTTGGAAAACTTATCTTCTTTGCCATAGTTAGTCCTCAAAAATTATCTTTTTATTGTCTTTGATTTTTAGCTCTGGTTTTTTGGGTCCGCCTTCAGAGCGAGCTTTTTTATCATAAGCTTCAACTCCACCAGCATCATCAATTATCTTTCTTCCTTTTTCGATTTCTTTTAAAATGCTTATGTTTATGCGCTCCATAGAACCTGGTGCAATTATTTTAAGTAATCTAGTTGAACCTGCAAATCCATAAGGAATTGATTCCATTATCATAATGGTGCCAGGAACTGCAAAAAACCATCGACCAATACTATCTTCCCCAAACTTAGTAATAGGGATTCCTGATGCTGCTTGCCTTTCTGCCCTAGGTCCTACATGTGCTACTTCCCATTTCCCATCAATGAAAACTTCACTTTCACCTTCGAGCATAAAATATCCCATTGAATCATACCATTTTTTTACAAGAGGATCAGCATCAACAATTGCATTTTGAAATGCTTGTATCATATTCATTGCAAATACTTTATAACGAGCTTTTATACCTGCAGCACGACATAAAGCAATAAATGCCGTATTGAGATGAAAACAAGTTCCAGTGCTTCTAGAAAGAGTTTCTCCAACTCTGTTAAAAGGTATCATTTCAAGGGTCGTTTTTTCTTTTACAAGATTAAAAGCTGCCTCGGCATATTCTCTATCTGATTTTTTAAAAGCTCCAAGGCTGTGGGCAAGTGCTACGACTTCAGGCTCTTTATGATCACAATAAAGAGTAGGTCTAAGATATTTTTCATTTGAATTGCAAACCTCCATACTTGGTTTGTACTTTGGTATCTCATATTCTCTTTTAGGTCGTATGTATCTTTCAGAACTTGGTGGAATGTTTCTAAGTTTTTTTAAATCAGCCATGTTAAACAAGAGAGTTTTACTAAGAGATACTGCGCCTCCTACGAAAAGCTTAGCATACATCTTTTGAGGGATATATCCTTTGTCTTTCATTTCTTCGAGACTTATCATTTTATTTTCAATCCCCTGCATCCATGGAAATCATTCTTCTTACTTCTTCTGCGCATCCTCTCATTTCTTTTCCACTTGCACGTGTAACCTCAGGCTCAAGTACGGGACCAGGCCTGTCGCATACGGGGCATCTCTCCAGCATTCTTACCTTATCCCCGCTTATTATAAATCCAGGGTAACTAAATGTAGAGCCATCTAGAAATGCGAATCTTCCCCATTCACCGTAACCTACTGGTTTGAATTCGTCATCTAATACTAATGGATGATAATAAGTATAAGGAATATGTAAATAATGGCCTTCAGGACAATGAGTCATCCATCCATTACCCTCCACCATCCCATAAACATCGAGACAATGCTCAGGTTTTATTCCAAGTATCTCTTTCATTTGTTTTCTAAAATCCTCTACAGGCATTCTTTTATCTTCATGGACTTTCCATCCACCACCTGTAAGAATTGCTCCTCTATCTGCAAAATCAAATGTTTTGCCTTCTGATTTAAGCTTATTTGTAACTGCGTATAATAAAAATGGTGCTCCTGCAAAAACAATTTTACTTTTTTCTTTTTGACTTTTTTCAAGCCATTTTATTATGTCTTTTACTATTTTTTTGTTTATTTTTGCAAGTGCTTTCTGAACAAGTTTTGCTTTGAAACCACCTGATCCAGTCATACTAAGTTTTATGATTTCGGTATTTATCTCACGATCAATTGCTGATTTAACATCAGATATTGCATCGTAATAAACGCCACAGACTTTACCTGCAAAAACATTTGTTTTAAATGGGTTAGGCATCAGAAGATAACCTTTCATACTATAATCATAAATAGGATATGCCATGGTAATTGCTGCTTTTGCAATTGCATATTCAGATATGTAAAAAGTTCTTTTGTCTCTTGGTATGAAAGTATGCCTGCCGCTTGTACCACTGCTGTAAGCAACTGCCATATTTGAATTGTTAAATGCATTTATTACTTCATCAAATGAAGGATCTTTTCCTTTTATTTTGACTTGAGGTATTTCGCCTGTAAAAATATTTGCAAGCCAAAGTGCAAAATCACGACCTGAAGGGTAGTCTTTATAGAACTCTCCGGGGACAAGTGGTATTTTTTCAAGGTCTTCAAATTTTTTGATATTTTCAGGCCCAAAATTCATTTCTTTGCAGAAACCATGATACATCTTGTTGTTTTCATAATGATTTTTAAATTGGTATTTTATTGCATCAAATTGTAGTTTTTCTGCTTCTTTTTTAGGAGTTTTAAATAAATCTTTAGGCCCATATACAGCATAATCTGATGGAGTCCATTGTTGTTTTGAAGGTATATACTTTTTAATTTGGTTGTCGAACTTTTTTATGTATTCATCAAAACTTAATTGGCTTATTTTGTTCACCTTTCCAGTATTAATGATGTTACAATCATCTGACTAAACATTTATATTTATGTCGATTTAAATTTCGCCATTTGACGTATTTTTCTTGTATTTTACTGTTAAGCAGAAATAAAAATCTAAAAGCAGATTATAATGTTTTTGAAAAAAATTTATTCATATCTTACTGCTTCGATAGGGCTCATCCTTGCTGCTTTCCATGCAGGGTATAAACTCGATACAACACCTACTATAAGAGATACGCTAACAGCAAGTACTATTGAATAAAGAGTGATAACTGGGGTAAGAGTCATGTTTGATCCTGGAGGACCTCCTGCACCCATTCCAGACAATATGCTTGCCATTGCCTGAGAGCCAAATATTCCAAGAAGTATTCCAATTATCCCTCCAACAATACTTACAAGCATTCCTTCAATAATAAATACCGACATAACATCTTTGTTCTCAGCACCAATTGCCTTCATTATACCAATTTCACGTGTACGTTCCATTACACTAGTAAGCATTGTATTCATAATACCAATTGATGCTACGACAAGCGCTATTGCAGCAATTGCAATTAAAACCATGCTTAGTATCCCTAGGATATTTTGTATAGTATCCAATAGTGAAGACATAGCTGTTGCGCTTGCAAAGTCATCAGATCCATGATTTTCATTTATTGCTTGCTCTATTTCTTCTGCAATGGCTTCAACCTCAGCAGGGTTAGTAACTCTTACAATAGCAGCTTTAATATTGCTTTCACCAGTAATTTTTTCAAAATCTCTAGCAGTTAATATAACAATACTATCTGTTGAAGTAAGACCACCCATGCCCTGTTTTGAAAAAATTCCTTTTACAACAACTTTTTCATCATTTATTTTGATTCTACTACCAACCGATATCTCTGTATCAAACTTTTCATGGGCAATACTGTATCCTATAACACACTTGTTTTGATCACCCTCTTCTAAAAGATATCCTGAATCTAAATCCTCACTATCATATGCAAGATTCTGACTATCAATAGACATACCTGTAAGGCTAACATAGGCATTTTCACTGTTAAAAGTAATAACACCTGAACCAGAAAGTTGAGTGCTAACTTCTTTTATGCCTTGAATACGGTTCAGATCAGCTATGTCTCTTTCGGTAAGATATTCTCCATTTTCATCAAGGCCTTTTGTGAGTAAATCAAAATCATCTGAACTGCCACCTGCAGTTACAAGTATGGTGTCTGATAGAGAAGAAAGTTCGCCGGATACTGCTTCCTGCATTCCTTCTCCAATACCCATAAGAGCAATTATTGCCATGATGCCAATTGATATACCAAGTAATGTTAGAATCGAGCGTGACATACGTTCTTTTATGTTTTTATAAGCAAGATTGAAATTATCTTTAAGCATTTTCCTCACTTACAACTCCATCTTGGATTCTAAGCACTCTTCTTGCTCTTTTTGCAACATTAGGGTCATGTGTTACAATTATAATTGTTTCACCTTGCCTGTTTATTTCTTCCAGAATACTCATTATTTTATTACCGGATTTAGTATCAACGTTACCGGTAGGTTCATCCGCAAGTATAATTGAAGGGTTATTTGCAAGAGCCCTTGCTATTGCAACACGTTGCTGTTCACCACCGCTCATCTCAGAAGGTTTATGATTTAACCTATGAGAAAGATCAACCATTTCCAAAAGCTCTTTTGCTCTTTTAATTCTATCAGTTGATCCTATATTATTAAAGCTCATTGAAAGAGTTGAGTTTTCTAAAGCATTAAGAGTTGGAATAAGATTGTATTTCTGAAAAATAAATCCAATTTTTCGGCGCCTTATTTTTGCTAGCTGATTATCATTTAACGTAGAAACATCAATACCATCAATGTACAACTTTCCCGTTGTAGGAGAATCTAGACATCCTAAAAGATTCATAAAAGTTGATTTTCCTGAGCCAGAAGGCCCTATTATAGCAATGTATTCTCCTTGATTTATACTAACACTTGTTTTTTTTAAAGCAGTAACTTTCACACGACCGTGCCCATATGTTTTACTGAGGTCCTTTGTAAGTATTACCTTATTGATCATTGTTCTTTCCGCCTTTTTCTGTAAAAGAAAAACAGGACGAAGATGACGATTAAAACAACTAGTATTATAATCGCGGTGTAACACGTATTCATTGGGTTAATCTGCTCTGTTGGCTTTGAAACTGAAAAAGCTGCGTTTACAAAAGGTGTCTCGTAATAATTTTCACCCTGTTTGAATGAAACTTTGAAATCCATTGAATAGTTTTCTCCGATTTTCAAATTACTTGTATCAACTTCAAAACTTGCTGAAAATACATCATCAGAGTCCATAGAACCAATAAAATATTGGGATGGTGAAACAGAGAGCTCTGTATTATAGGGTGTGACAATTACCCCAGATATCTCTTCATCTTTTGCATTATATATCTCAAGTCTTATACGAGCGTTTTCACCTTTTCCAACTGAAGAAGGAACACTATATATTACAGGTGCTACGTCAAGCGATTCTATGACTTCAATAGAAATGTCTACTACAGAGCTATGATCATTATCACCATTCTTGTAACTCAAAATAAATGAAAGATTGTAATTTCCAATAGAGCCGGGATTAGCAGAAAAACTAACATCCTGACTTGAAACGGAATCAACAGATCCTACAAAGATGCTCTTAGGGGAAATATCAAAATCCTCTATTTGAATAGGTTCAACGGTAACTGAGTCTATACTTGCTTCGAAATTATTTACAACCGAGAAAGTAATTCCAGTAGATCCACTTATCGAAACTTTTGAAGGAACTTCTTTTGGTACAAGATTAACGGTTGAATTGCTGATTCTAATCGCAATAGGATATTCTACGTCTTGATGTGAATCTTCCTCTAAATTTATCTTAGCCTTTGGAAAATACCATCCTTGACTCATGTTTTCATCAGAACTTAATCTAAAAACAAAAGGAATGGTGCTACCCGGAGCGATGATGCATACATCATCATAATAAGAACTGGCGCAAATTTCTTTATCTCCATCATATGCCGAGGAAATTTGTATTCTTCTTATTTTACCGTTATCCTTTTCAACCGTGGTAGTTACTGTATTTCCCTCAGTTGTTTGTGTTGTAGTTTGCTTTGTAGCTATTTCTGAATTATACACATTTAACAAAAGAGTTGCATTATCTCCCGGCATTAAAACCTCTGGATCTATAGTGTAATCTGAAATCATAACTGCGGGTTCACCAGAAGCTACAGGTAAAAAAACCAGTAATAAAGATAAAATTGATATAACCAAAACTAAATGATAACTTTTTCTCAATGTACCTCACCTTAACTAAGTTAAGCCACGTATTAAAGCGCTTACTAAATAATCTTTCCTAATTAACAAAAAAGCTTTAAGTTTATTGAGTCAATTTAAGGATTGCTTCTGCTATATCTCCATCAGTTTCTTCGAGTGCCTTTTTTGCATCGTCTTTGCTTTTACCTGTCTGCTCTGCAACTAAATCGATATCTGCTTCAGGAATACCTTCTTCTACTTCCTCTTCTTTTGCCCCATCAGTTCTTTCAACAATTCGAGGTCTCCCAGATATCTGATATGTTTTTTGACCTTGCGCATCCATAATAGTTACTTCTGCATTGTCAAAAATATATTCCTTAGTGTCAGTTCTAATAATTATTTCTTCCACGTTTTGAATTTCTTTAACATTAATTCCTAATCTTCTCATCATTTGTTTCATTTGACGTGGATTCATATTGCCAGGCATCATAATAAAATACCATCCGTTCTGTTTCGAAGGATATATAGCGTACTTATTGTTTAAGATTTTGGTATGATACAGGGAAAAGAAGTACATGTTTTAGATAAAAATGCAGAGTTTCATGGCATACCAACAATCAAGCTTATGGAAAATGCAGGTAAAAGCGTTGCAGATTTTATCATAAAAAACATCAAACCTGAATCTAAAAAAATTCTTTTTTTATGTGGTCTTGGAAACAACGGCGGAGATGGTTTTGTTGCAGCAAGACATCTTTCAAAAAAACATGATGTTACATTATTTTTAACGGGGGAAATTAAAGATATTAAAACAAATATCTCCCAAGAGAATTTTAAAAGACTTAAAAAAACCAATACAAAACTTATAGATATCAACTTAATTCAAGATTTAGATAAAATCGTTTCAGACAAATCAATAATAATCGACTCGATGCTTGGAATAGGAATTACTGGAGATCTAAGAGAACCATACAAGACAATTGTAAGAAAAATCAATTCATTGAAGGGGAAAAAAGTAATATCAATCGATGTTCCAACAGGCCTTGGAACAAAAATGATGATGAAACCAGATTTTACAGTTACTTTTCATGACATAAAAGAAGGTATGAATAAAAACAACTGTGGAAAGACAATAATTGTAGATATAGGGATTCCGAAAAAAGCAGAAGAATATGTAGGGCCGGGTGATCTTTCAACATTTTATCCAAAACCTAAAAAAGAGTCACATAAGGGAGAAAATGGAAGATTATTGATTATTGGCGGTGGTCCTTATTATGGTGCACCATCACTTTCTGCATTTGCTGCTCTTAGAACAGGTGCAGATCTCGTTTTTGTACTTACTCCAAAAAAGGTCACAAGGGCAATCACATCATATTCGCCTCTTTTAATAAAACCACAGAGGCTTGCAAAAGACTTGGCAAAGTTTTCACCGAATCTTATTGTAAAGGAGCTTTCTGATGAAAATATATTAGTTCCAGAGGATCTGAAGATTGCTAAAGAATATGTTAAAAAAATAGATACCTTGCTTATTGGACCTGGTTTAGGAAATGATAAAAGAACACTAGAGGCTGTAGAAAAAATAATCAAGTTTTTTGTAAAATCAAAAAAGTCAATTGTAATAGATGCAGATGCGATAAAAGTAGTAGGAAAAAACCCAGATATAATCAATAATTCAAAAACAGTTATTACCCCCCATACTGGAGAATTCAAAGAGCTTACAGGAATTAAAATTTCAAATGATCTAGATGAAAGAATTAAAAAAACAAAAAATTGGGCTAAAAAAATGGGAATAACAATAATTCTAAAAGGCCATATTGATGTTATAAGCAATGGAGATAAAACAAAACTTAACGATGTACATAACCAAGCAATGACTGTTGGCGGTACAGGAGATGTTCTTGCAGGTATTACTGGTGCTCTTGTTTCAAAAGGAATTGTACCATTTAACGCAGCGAGAACTGCTGTATTTTTGAATGGCTATGCTGGAAATCTAGCTTTTAAAAAGAAATCATATGGGTTGATTTCAACAGATGTAATTGAAGAAATACCTACAGCACTAAAGAGACACATTTGAGGAAAAAAATGGAAATTACAAATGTCCAACCAGTCATAAATCAGCCGGCTTTGATGGTAAATAAAAAAATATTGGTTATCGCAGATTTACATATTGGTATAGAAAGTGAGTTAAGAGAACATGGGTTAAATGTTTCTTCTCAAACCAACAAAATGCTAGATAATCTAAAAGAAATTTGTAATGAACATAATCCTGAGAAAATTATTATGGTAGGAGATATAAAACATAATATTCCCAGTTCTACCATATCTGAAAGAAAAGATGTTAGAAGGTTTTTAGAAGAAACAAAAAAAATTGCTAAAATAGATATTGTTGTAGGAAATCATGATGGTTTTATTAAAAAATTAATTCCAGATGATGTAAATGTTTATCCCTCCACGGGCCACATAATAAAAAATATAGGATTTATACATGGACATAGCTGGCCTAAAGAAGAAGTAATTTTATGTGATCAAATAATTATGGCTCATACTCATCCAACAATTATGCTTACAGACAGGCTTGAACATAAATCATTTGAGCCATGCTGGGTTAACGCAAAACCTGATATAAAAAAGCTTAAAGAAAGATACAAAGTAGATAAAATTCCTAAGATCTTGATTATACCTGCGTTTAATCCTTTGTGTGGAGGCATTGCAATTAACAAAGATGGGATTACTGGACCTATGGGAAAGATGATTGATATAACTGAATCCTCTATTTATCTGATTGATGGAACGTCTTTAGGCTTTGTTAATGACAGGGACTTTTTAATCTGCTCAAATAGTATATAAACCTATGGATTAACCTGATTAAAAACTAAAAAAACACTCTAATAAACAGGAGAAAAGATTTCTACGAAAGGTTTATAAATAGTAAAAATACAAAAAAATCAAACCAAGCCAGCAAGACTTGTCAAACCTGTTGTAACCCCATTTTGCAATCTACATAATGCAATAGCATGTAAAGCTATAAGATGCATCCCGATATGTGTCTTAGTTCGTTCTATACCCTTGGCTTCTATGTTTTTAATCTCGGTTTTCCTCTTCTCTGTTCCATGAGTATTTTCAACACGATTACGGAAATGATAATCATCCATATAACCATCAGGACATTCCCCATAACGAGACAAAATATTGTTCCTATAAAACATACCTATTTGTTTAAAACGTGGTTCATCACTCATCATCATAGCATACTGAATATGCTCAAAATCCGCCTTTGCTTTGTAATATGGTTGCTTCCACAATTTATTATACCGTCTGCAAATCTCCACTAGGGTTCCTTTCTCACTAAACTTCCAATCCTTAGCAATATTACAAACCACATCAACATCAAAATAGACATACATACGTGCAATATTTTCAAAACCAGCATAACCACCATCAATATACACCCGAACTGGGTCAATATGCTGAAGGTTTTTCAATTTTAAAATAAAAGGTGAAAGAAAATGTGATTCATCCTCACGTCCGTTTGTAACATGGAAATTAAGTGGAAGACCTGTGTTTATACAACGAAGGTTATGCCATAGATAACACCACATTTCATAATGACCATTCCAATCAGCCTCACAGTCTTTCTTTTTAGCAGGAATTGGACACGAATCCAATACAACTTCCTCACCAAGAGTTATCTTGTGTTTCAGTAGTTCTTGTCTATTTGCTTCTATAAAAGCATCCAATAACAGTTTAGTCCCTTTACTATTAATTCTTTTAATGAGGAAATGATATAACGTGTTATAATCAGGTATTTCTTTAAAACCAAGATCATCAGCCAAATTTGGTGTAGCAATAAGGTCATCCCAAAGATCTGTAAGAAACTTGTAGGGTTTCAACTTAAAATAAATCAATGTCTTCAACATTGCATCAATTGGAAATTTGAAACGATACTCCTCACCATATAACTTCTTCAAGTATGGGATAATTTGTGTTAAATCCAGATATTTTAAAAAATATTCAATTCGTACAGGTTGATTTTCTGAAGGATTAATAAAACTTGTACCATCTTCAGATATAACATTTAACACAGATATATCACAATATGAGGTTTGTTCAAAATCAGTGTTTTCACAAGAACATACTGTTGATTCATAGCTTATACTTGCGAAATTATTAAAACTCCAACCTACATTATTGCCTCTCGGGGCTGTGATACTCATTCTATCATGGCTCCAGACCCCTTGAATGTTACCCGCATTCTTGGGGTCATTTTTATACTAAAAAGTATTAGTATTTTTTTCTTATTATAAATACATAATTATAATGCATTTTCTCCTTATAAAACCTTCTATGAGGTCATTAAAAGTATACATATTTTTTGACAAATTTATATTATTATATAGCTCATAAAATAATATTTATTTCGTGTGGTATATAGTTTAAAATTTTTCCTTTTTTAACTTGCTTTAACAGTTTGCTGGCGTCGGTAAATCCATTCATTCATTAATTTTACTACTTCGGCCTGTTGTTTTTCCTTTAGCTCGCTGCCTTCGGACGATGATAGAGTACTGTGTTCATATCCAAGATAAAATATAGCAAGCTGATAGAGAATATTAAGTGTAATCTGTTTATCCTCAAGTTTCCAAAAGGACCTACCGAGATGTAAAAAATAAGTGTATTCCTTAAACATTTTTTTAGATAAACACAAAATACCGCCACTTTTACAAATATCAGTTTCTGCACTAAATAAAATTTTATTTGTTTTGAAATATTCTATGATATCATCAGGAAGAAAATTACTTGCTAATTTAATAAGACGGGCGGGTCTTGGGTCTTTTTCAGTTGGATAATTCAGAGTCCAATAAAACGATTCTGTCTCCCTCATATGTTTAGTTCCTCCTTCTTTTTTTGATGTATGTATGATTGATTATGAGTTTTTATATCTATATATTTTCTCTTATGAATCCTGTTTTTTTAAAATCAACTTATTTTTCTCTGTTTTCCACCAAACATAAGAAAAAATCATGTTTTTTGGAATTTTGTAGGAATTTATTCTATTGGGGCTTTATGTTAACTTAATATATTATTAAATTAGAGGCAAAAAAAGAATGACTGAATGTGAATGTCCAAACATTTACAACAAAGTGGGTTTCCCAACAGAGGATATAACTAAAAAAATCTCCGACGTTAAGAGATTTATTTTTAATGAGTTTATGTATGGTGGACATATATTAGCGTTAGGGTCATCTCTGGTTGCAATTTCTTCAATGTTATTATTTAATGTAGCAATTCGATGGGAATTTTTGCCAATATTATATCTAATGACTTTGTGCATCTATAATTTTGATCATTACAAGGAGTTAGAAATCGATTCTTCAAGTAATTCTAGTAGAGTTAATCATCTTTCAAAATACAAGAAAATACTTCCCATACTTATTGCTTGTTACGGAATTGTTTCAGTAATTTTACTTCTTTTATTTGGAAACTTTGAAAGCATAATTTTTGGTATAGTTTTTTTAACAATGGGGCTTGTTTATTCTTATAAAGTCAAAGAATTCACAAGTAAGATTCTTGCTTTTAAAAACATCTATACTGCGTTAGCAGTTGCTTTATCAATTCTTTTTACTGGTTTATACTGTGGCTATCAACTTAACTGGTTGTTTTTTATAATTTTTATTTTCCTATTCTTACGTTTTTTAATAAATACCAGTTTTTGTGATATAAAAGATATGGAAACAGATAAAAAACATGGGCTTTTAACCCTTCCACTATATTTTGGAAAGAGTAAATTTTTGATAGTATTACATTTTATTAATTTCTTATCATTTATTATATTGCTTTCTGCAATATTTGTAAGTATTATCCCTTTATCTGGATCTTTTTTACTTATTGTTAACCTATATTGTTTTTATTATATTGAAAAATCAAAAAACCCTAAAATAAATATTTCCACTCTGTCAGATCTTATGGTAGATGGAGAATTTATTTTTTGGCCAATTTTATTAGTATTTGGTAATCTTTTTTTCATGTTTGTATGATTTAATTGAATACAATACTCATTTAATATAACCAATTATATAAATAAAAGTATTTAAATTATGATGTATTCTTGACTAAATAATGAAATTATCAAGATTTAGTTGGAATGAGTTCATTTATGGCGGTCATTGGCTATCTATAGGTGCCAGTGCTATTGCTCTTTCAACAATGATTTTACTTAATTTTACAATAAAATGGGAATTTTTATTAATTGTATATTTCGGTACCCAATGCATATATAATTATAATCATTATAAAGAAATAGATAAAGATTCTTTAAATAACTCAGAAAGAGTCGAGCATCTCAAAAAATACTATATTCATTTGCCAACAATAACTGCTATATATGGTATTATGTATTTTTCGTTACTATTATATTTTAGTGAACGTCAAAGTGTTTTTTTTGGTGGTTTCTTATTATTTTTAGGATTACTATTTACGTATAAAGGAAAACGGGTTTCAAAAAAAATAATAGGTTTTAAATCTATATATACTGCTTTTTCCTGGGCTTTACTGCCAATATTTACAGCAATATATATTTCCTATAAAATTGATGAAACTTTATTCCTATTTTTCTTATTTGTTTTTTTAAGATGGATGGTTAATACAATTGCTTTTGATATAAAGGATATCAAAAGTGATAAAAAAGAAGAACTATTGACTTTTCCAATAGTTATCAAAGATAACTTAACAAAATTATTGCATGTTCTGAATTTCTTATCTTTTATACCTGTAATACTCGGGGTTTATCTTGGTTATTTTCCTGTATATGTTTTTACTTTGCTTTTATTGTTTTTTTACAGTTTTTATTATATTGAGAAGTCAAACGATGAAAATGTTGATGTACAATCTGTTTATTACGTATTTGTAGATGGTGAATACTATTATTGGCCTATTTTGCTATTATTAGGTCTAATAATGGCATGATATAAAGGAAAAATATTTATATTAAGAATTGAATAAAAAAGTATGCTGGTAATATATATGATAGAAGATATTATTATCGTAGGGGGCGGTCCAGCAGGGGCATACCTTGGATATCTTCTTGCAAAAAATGGTAAAAAACCAATTATTTTTGATCATTCCCATCCACGTGAAAAACCATGTGGTGGAGGTATTTCTTCCTTTGCAATTAGAAAATTCCCTATTTTAAACGAAATTTCGATACCAACAGCTTCGGATAATAAAATTGAATTGGTTTCATCAGAAGGACTTAGTGTTATGACAAAAGGTCAAAACGTTTCTTGGGCATTATCAAGATTACATTTTGACAAATTCATGATGGATAAAGCAATTGAACATGGAGCTATATTAATTAAAGAACGAGTAGTTGACATTAAGCAAAAGAATAAAATTTGGGAAATTAAAACTAAAAATAAGGTTTACAAAGCAAAAATAATTGTTGGCGCAGATGGAGTAAATAGTATTGTTAGAAAAAAAATTCAAGGACCGATATCAAAGCAAAATATTGGGGTTTGTTATGGATGTTATGCAAAAAGCGACAAAAAAGAGTCAACTCGGATAATGTTTTTAAAAAATCGTGGAGGATATGCTTGGTGCTTTCCGCGTCATGATCATTTAAGTATTGGAGTTGGTATAACAGATACATTAGGTGCAAAAGGCATTAAACCAATATTAAATGAGTTTATTACAGAGTATTACCCGGATATTGAAATAACCTCGAAATGGGGTGGTAAAGTACCATCCATAAAAGATGTAGCATTTTATGATACCCCCTGCTCAGGTAATAATTGGATATTAATAGGCGATGCTGCAGGGCATGTTGATCCAATTACTGCAGAAGGAATTACCTATGCATTATGGTCAGCAGAAGTGGCATCAAAGGTAATTATTGAAAATAATATTAGATCTTTTGATAAAATTTGGAAGGAAGAATATGGGGAGAGATTACACTCCGGATGTAAGATGGCAAAATTTTTTTATAATCATAGTTTTCTTGAATTTTCTATTAAATTAGCTTCTATAAGCGATACGTTTTCTACTGTGTTATATAATGTTTTAAACAGCGAACAACCATATTATAATATGATTGGACGTATTATAATAGACACTCCAAAAATATTAAAAGAGATTTTTTTAAAATCAGTAAAATAAATCTATAATAATCAGCAATATTGAAATTTATTGAGAAATGGTTAAAGTTAGATAATCACGTACATGCTTTTTATAATTGTTAAATTCAATTGATTTATCTAAAGAGTTTGAGATTATTCCAGACATAATACCTCTAAAGATTATAAATTTTGAGTTTTTGGAGTATATAGTCCAAGGGTAGTAGATAGATGTTATATTAAATTCTTTAGAATCTCTAATAGAAATATCTCCAAAACCAAGAGCAGGATAATAATCTATGATAAATTTTTTATAATTTTTTCCACCATATATTTCTTGTAAGAATTTTCCGTAATTAAAACAAGCATCAAAAAGAGTTTTTTCACCATCTGGTAATTTTGAAATTTCTTGTTCTAATAAATATAAAATGTGAGATTCACAATGAAAAAATCTTATTGCCTTATAAGATAAGATTCCTTCTTTATACTTAAAAAATTTATGATCGATTAAACTTCTTAATGAATTTGTAGAATATGCCGCTTCTCTTATTTGGTTCAGTGTCCTATAACTATCATCAAGTTTTTGTCCTGAAAGATCGGTCTCTTGAAAAATTTGATTTGTTTTTTCTTTTAATTTTTCAACAGGCGCACTTATAAAAAAACAATGATTGTTACCTCTGCCCTGACATTCTAATTGAATAGCCTCAACAGTCTTATCCTGCAGTTCATATGCCCATAAACCAGAAACTGCACCATCTAACATTATATATCCTAAGCCATTGTGTCTACAAATTATATAATCATCAAAAGAAATTGTTAATATTTTTTCTTCGAAATTCAATTCATGTTTAGCTCGTTTTGCATATGTGCCTTCAATATATCTTAAAACTAAATAAGCAAAATCTGATAATTCTTTTACTGAAATATCATTTATTGTTGGAAAATTAGACATTGATGCATACAAATATCCAAATTTTTTACCTGCTGAATACAATGCCTGTCTACCGTTATCTCCATATTTTTCAACAATTTTATTTTCGATAAATTCAAATAACTGTTCAGATAAAAAAAATTCTCTAAGATATGTTGTACGTTTATGTTCTGTAAACGTTGTAACAATAAAGCCTGGTTTATCTATTATTTCTCTTTGAGGTAAAAGTATGTTTTTTATCCACCAAGTAACTACTCTATCTTTTACAGGCATATTTAAACTTCTTCATTTTTCATAATTGATATACCATTATCTGTAAAATCAAAATCGTACTTGCTTCCATCGATTTTAGTTTCTCTTAACTTTTTAACTTGAATAACTCTTCTGAGATCCTCTCCAATATCAACTGAGCTCATCATTATTAATCCATCGCCTTTAAATTCACTGACCATGTCGTAAGTATTACCTGGCATTCCCTCTATTTTTTGAGATACAACAACAGCTGTTATGCCATGTGCCTGTAAAAAATCTATAAGTGCTATAACTTCTGCTCTAATCATTTCAATAAGGACATGTGGGCCTAAACCTCTATCGGCAAGATCCATAACAGTATTTCCTGAATATGGAGCAGTAACGATGGTTGTTACACTATCAATTACAACCCGATCATAGTTATTTTCTAGGATGTGTTTTTTAATATCTTGCAAAGGCTTTGTTTCGAAAAGTTGCTGGGGATTTAGCGAATATATTCGTAGTTTTCCTTCTTTTTCCCACTTTGCAAAATTCCAATTAAAATGTTTTGCCTGTTTAGCAAGTCGTTCTGGAGATTGTTCAACAGTTAAATACAAACATTTTTCACCATTTTTACATCCTTCGGAAACAAAGTTCATACCAAATATGCTTTTACCACTACCTGCCGTTCCACTAACAACAATAGTAGTACCTTTCGGAAATCCGCCCTGAATTAGTTCATCTAATCCTTTAACTCCAGTTTTAATTCTTTCCACATTTTCATTTTCTTCTCTAAATTCTATTGATTCTTCCATCTTATCTTCTTCCTCCTAATTTTTCTAAAATTCCGTTAATATGTATGTTCCGACAGTTAAAATCTTTTTTCATAAAGTGTAGTTGGACAAATATATAATTGAAGTAAATAAAAACAAATTAAAAACTAAAAATTCGATTTTTAGAGATAAATTGAAGAAAGCAGATGCATTTATATATCATGTTTTCAAATTAAAAAGTCCCATGACATATAACTCTTAATCAGGTTAAACTTAAATAATAAACTATTAATAACTGGCAGAAATACCCTTAATTTAAATCGTGATGAAATATGGAAATAAATATGTCTGAAAACCTGAAACAGATAGTAACAGCGTTATTACTTCTAATATTACCACTTTTGACTCTATTGATTGGAGTTGTTGCAAATATTTTGAATGTATGGTATTATGTTCTTGCAGTTACTTGGTTTGGAATGGGCATAATATTTTTTACTGCTTTGAGAGACTAAAATGAGTTATAGGGTGGACATAGTATGTCACAAGAAAAAGAAACAGTAGAAATATCATCACATATCATTGAAAAAATCAAAAACAGGATTAAAGATACAGGTTTTGATTCAGTATCTTCTTACATCGAATACGTTTTAAATGAAGTACTATCTGACACTGAAGATAAGGATGAAGAATTTACAGAGGAAGATGAGAAAAAAGTAAAAGAGAGACTTAGAGCTCTTGGTTATCTAGACTAGTTTTTTATTCAGAGTGTTTGTTATGAAAATACAGACTGATTGTGTACCATGTTTGCTTAAGCGCATAGTTTTCGAATCAGAGATTTGCACAGATGATAAAAAATTAAGGATTAAGACTTTGAAAAAATGTTTAAATCTTTTAGCAAAATTATACACTCCAGACTCTTCAAGTGTAAGTGTTGCTACACCGATTCATAAGCTAGCATATGAAACACTGGGCAATAAAGACCCTTACAAAGATCTTAAAGAAAAGGCCAACAAGGCAGCATTAAAACTTGTTCCACGTATTGAAGAACTAATTGGTGTTTGTGAAGATCCTCTCAGGATGAGTATGCTTGCAAGCATAGTTGGTAATATGATGGATTTTGGAATTGCTGGTGCAAGCTCTGATCCTGAAGATTTAATTGATATTTTTGAAAGAACTGTTGAAGAAGATATTGGTTATGATGACTACGCGAAGTTGAAAAAAATCATATCCAACTCAGAAAATATTGTTCTTTTTACAGATAACTGTGGGGAGATTATATTTGACAAAATTTTATGCAGGGAAATTAAGAAGTTTAATCCCAAGATACATCTCACACTTGTTGTAAAAGGCGCACCAATTCTTTCTGATGCCACAATGCAGGATGCTGTAGAATTTGGTCTTGATGAATTAGTTGATGAAATTCTTACAACAGGATGTTTTGCAGTAGGCGTAGACTTTGAGAAACTTCCAAAGAAAGTTTTGAAACTTTTAGATAATGTTGATATTATAATCTGTAAAGGCATGGGAAACTATGAGGCTTTTTCAGAGACAGATTACAAACCTATCGCTTATCTTATGCGTACTAAATGCTCAGCTATTGCAAACTCTATGAAAGTTCCTACAAACATCAATGTTATAAAAGTCTATGATTAAATTGGCGTTATACCATATGTTTCTAGAAATGTTTTAATTGCTGTAAACATGAATTGAATAGCAATTGCAACTGTTAAAAGCCCCATTATTCTTGTAAAAGCATCCATTCCTTTTTTTCCAAGTGCTTTTATCACATACTTTGAGCTTATGAATATGAAATAAGTTATAATCATTACAAGAATTATTGATAAAACTGCAAGTATTATGCTTACAACCCAAGGTAATGCTTGGACCTCTGCACTTCCTTCTGTTAAATTTTTCATGCTCACAATAATTACTGTAATGGCACCAGGTCCAGATAAAGAAGGCATTGCAAGTGGTACTATTGCATAGTCTGCCTTTTGTTCTGCTCCGGGGGGACTTTCACCAAATTGTTGACCTCGACGGGTCATATCAAGACCAACAAATGCAAGTAATATTCCACCAGCAATTCTTAGAGAATATATTTCTATTCCAAGGTACTCGAGTATTCCCGAACCGGCTATTGCAAATATAAAAAGTAGTATTGATGCATATTTTACAGCGTTTTTTGCAAGTTGTTTTCTCTGCTCTTTCGTATAATTAATTGTAATTGAGCTAAAAAGTGCAAGTGTTGAAGAAGGATTGACTATAATAAATAGTGGTATGAACACCGCCAGAAAGCCCGGTAGTATTGCTTCTATCATCTTTTGGTTGTATTAAAAAAGGGTTTATAAGGATTATTAATCCTTAGAAAGCATTTCTCTGATTGGTATGTAAAACACTAATAGTGCAATGAACAGCCACAGTAAAACTCCAGGTAACACTGGTGGTACGTCAAACATTGTAATATTTAGACCTGCAATGATTATGAATGCTACTATTACTCCAGTTAGTGCTTCACCTGCAATGAGGCCTGCTGTAAACAAAAGTCCTGTTCTAATGATACGTTCTTTTGGTTTTACTTTTGTTTGTTTTATTGCAAGTTCCCATTCGCTTATTTGTTCGTCGTCTTTTCCATATTTTTTCTCTATTTTTTTGTCTGTGAAATGTCTGATTATACCGCCTATAAATATTGGCGTTGCAAGGGTAAATGGTAAATAAATTCCAATTGCAACCGGCAGTATTGGTATATCTATTAGAATTAAAACGAATGCAAGAACCATCCCTGCTATTACAAATGGCCAGGTCATCTCTCCACCCAGTACTCCTTGTATTACTCCAGCCATAAGACCTGCTTGTGGTGCTGGCAGGTTTATGCTTCCTATTGTGTATGCTTTATGAAGTGCTGATACTACAAATGCAAGCACTGGTGCTGCTGCAAGTATTCCAACAAGCTCTGCTAATTGTTGTTTCCACGGCGTGGCACCTATCATTTGTCCTGCAGTCATTGATTGCAGAACGTCTCCAGATATTGCTGCGCAACATGCGATTACTGTTGCAATTAGAAGTGCTACTCCATATGATGTTGTCCCAGAGAAACCTAGTCCTAAAAGGATTAATGATGTAATAAGAAGTATTGATACAGTTACTCCAGATGTTGGATTGTTTGAAGAACCCACGAGCCCTGCCATATATCCTGCAATTGCACTTGCGATAAATGCAAATAATATTGCAAATATGGCCATTACTCCTGATATGAATACGTTTTGTGATAGCCAGAAATACACTATAAATATAGGTATTGTTAGTATTCCTATTGCTAAAAATACATATTTTGGGTTAAGATCTTTATCTGTTCGTTTTTTTGTACTGTCATGTCCGCCTTTTATCCCAACTATTGCTTCTTTTATTCCATCTGCAAGATTGTTTCGCAGTTTAAATATTGTGTAAAGTCCTCCTACAAGCATTGCTCCTACGCCTATGTATTTAACATAATTGCTCCAAACATAGAAGAATGCGTCTAATGGTTCTTTTATGCCTTCAGGCATTCCTGTTGCAAGTAGTATCAGTGGTGTAATTATCACCCATCCAAGTAATCCCCCTATTAAAACAAATGATGATATTCTTGGTCCTATTATCCATCCTACTCCAAGAAGCGCAGGCGATGTTGCAACTCCACCATAGATATATGCATCGTTTGAACCTGCTCCAATGTTGTATTTTCCAATACTGATTATTCCTTCTATCCGTCCCTGTATTGCTTTAAGTCCGACTTGACCAAATTTTAGTAGTGCCCCTAGAACTGCTCCCATCAATAGCCATATTCCTGTGACGCCTGAGGATTTTTCTTTATTTGTATGGTCTCCATCCCCTACTGTCGTGGTAAGTACTGCTGCTACTGCCACACCCTCGGGAAATGGTAAATCTGTTTTGATAATGAGCGCTCTTCTTAGCGATACCATCCATAGAACACCCAAGATACCACCTAAAGCAGCAACTATTGTTGTTTCTACATAGTTTATCTCTGTCCATGCTCCTAAGAATAGCATCGCAGGTATTGTAAATATTATTCCTGCTGCAAGAGCTGTTCCTGCTGCAGCACCCATCATTCCTATGTTTACTTCAAGAATTGTTCCTTTTAAGGGTTTTAATAATGCAAAAGCCATAACAGCCCCAGGAATTGCAGCTGATACTGTCATTCCTGCGTATAATCCAAAATAAGCATTTGCTGAACCCAGTATAATTGCAAGTAAAGCTCCAATTAAGACTGCTTTTAGTGTTAATTCTGGAATACTTTTTGACGCGGGTATAAACGATTTGAAATTTTCTCTGGATGACATTGTATAATACCAAATTAATATTAATTTACAAATATATAAAATAATCGTTATAATTTAATTTGTTATTAAATAATTAGATATATACTTTGTTTGTAAATTACCGAACAATTTAGAAACTTATATATAATAATGACTTTTAGAAATAATCCAAGGTGAATCCTATGAAATATTGCCCTGAATGTGGTCTTGATTTAAAAAAACTCGATAAAGAATATAAAAAACATGAAGTTAAGGAGCCTGCTAACTTTAAAAAGTTTAGGATTTCTTCTAGCATTCTTACTATTATTTCCTCTAGTCTATGTTTGATATTTGCAATTGTTGCGTTACTATATTCAAATAACAATTCGTATTATTATGAGTATTATGCTGTTAGAAGTATGATGTCTAATATTTATTCCTTGCAGCGTTTGCTTTTTTTGCATTTTTTATGGGGCTCTTCGGTGGTTTGTCGATTATTTACAAAAAATTCTACAATATTGCATTAAATATGCATTTTGTAATAATCATATTGGCATTATTAACCGTTATAAACCATATAGGCGCATTTGTATTCCTAGGAGTGCCTATTCTTACTATGACTCTCATAAGCTTATTTCTGCTAAGTTACTCTAAAAAAGATTTTGCATAAAAGATAGTTAAAGGTGCAGGGGGCCGGATTCGAACCGGCGAACCTCTACAGGAATAGATCTTGAGTCTATCGCCGTTGACCTAGCTTGGCTACCCCTGCTTTGCTAGAAAAAGAAAAATAAAAAACTATGATTTAAAGGTTTATGTAAAAAACATTTTTTTATACTTCTTTCCAAAACTGAAAATCATATACCTCACATGTTGTACCGCCAAGGCATCCTTTGTAATGAAACATCAATGTTGCTTTTGTTACCTGGTATGTTCCTCCAAGGCTTACTTCGTAATAACCATTTGAAAAAGCTCCTGTATGAACCGTATGGTATGCGCCATTGTAATACACTTTTACTATCACTGAGTCTATATAGTCTTGATGGTAAAGTGCGTTAAACCGAATCTTTGAGCATTCTATCATTGGTCTAGTTAAGTACAGACTTGTGCTGTATTGCCATCCGTCGTTCCATCCTAGTTCCATACTTTCCGCAGAGGTACTTGTTGAGGAGTCATAGGCATAAGGTATATTTGTCCAATATGTTCCACTGCCACTAGTGGCTCTGACCCATTCGGGTTGGGGATCATCTTTATTGTGTACAAGTATTTCTTCTGCATAGTATGTATGATAGTTTTCTACTTCTAAGTTGTAGGTCGGTACTTTTTCAAATATTTTTTCTATTGAGAACACTTGTATTTTTAATCCTTTTATATCTTGTAGAGAATCACCAATTTCGATCTTATCTGAATTAGTCCATAAATTGTTTACATACATTGGATGATTTGGAGTAACTCTTATTTTTCCATTTATAAGCAAATAATAATAGTTAGCATATTCTTCTTGATGATAGAATACTTTTGCTACTCTGGAATTTTTATTTTCGCCTGTTTCTTCATCAAATGATTTTATCATATCACCAGGTTTTATATTTTCAATATTTCTGTAGCTTCCATCGGCCATTGTAATTTTAGTTCCTGCCAAAAAACATGCAGATGTTGTAAAATATTTATTTGACCCGTAACTTGTACCAGCATCATTTTCTGCAATTGCTTTGAATTCGTATTGGGTGCTATGTGTTAAACCTGTTACCAAGTATTGATATGAGCCTGTTTGGGTTTTTGTAAAATGGGTTGTATATGAATATGTTGATGAACTTGTTTTTTTGTATCCAAACCATACCTCGCAACTTGGTTCCCCACCTAAATTTTGTAGATAACCATGCAAAACTGCCCTATCAGATTCTACATCTGTTTCATCATTTGTTACAATTGTTGGCGGGTTAGTTGGTCTTTGTAATTGGAAATCTAGGCTGTTTGAACCTTGGACAATCGTTATACTTTTTGTAACAGGATTTATTCCGTCGCTTGATTTGCTTGCTCTGATTTGATACGTATTTCCAGGTGTTACTTCACCATCGTCAAAAACATAATGTCCCTTATTTGCACCATATTCAAGTGTAATTTGTGAGTGGGGCGTTCCAAGAATTTCAACTAATGCACTTCCAATTGGTTGACCATATTGATCATAAACATCGCCGACTAGTTTTGCAGTTGGGTTAAGATAAAAATCAACGGTTTCTGTTTCTGAACCTGAAATAGCAATAGGTCCTTGTGTTTCTGCTTCATAGTATGATTTAGATGCACTAACATAATATGTGCCGGGATCTACTTCAAAAGAATATGCACCATTGGTGTTTGTATTTGCGCTGTATCCTCCGTGATCTGTTGTTACATGTGCAAGTGATAAAGGGTTTCCTTGGTCATCATAGACATGGCCTTGTATCTGGCCTTTATCATCTGTAATTGTAACAGTTGCTGTGACGACGTCGCTTGTTTTCAGGTCATTGTCTCTTACTTGGAGTTTAAGCTCATATGTACCCTCTGTACTGTATGTATGTGTTGGATTTGAGTTAAAGTCTATCCATCTGTTGAGTACAGTACCGGTATCCCAAGTGCCATCTCCATCCCAGTCAACTTTCATTTTTTCAACGGTTCCATCGGAATCATCGCATCCTGAGAAATCAAAATTTACGGCGTTGTTTATGTTGCCAATATATGGACCACCTGCATCTGCTGTAGGTGCTTGGTTTTCAACTGGCCATCTTAGCGTCCAGCTTGCGCCATCGTTGTCTGTTGTGTAAATGTAGTTGTTATTTCCATGAATATCGCCTATAGTAATTGGTGGTAATGGAAGCCATTTTCTTAAGAATGTTTCATAATATGTTCCTTGGTATGTTTCACCCTCTTGCCATATATTTTGTCCAGTAAGTTTAGGCCCGCATCCGTTTATCGTAGCCCAAAGATTATAGCTATTTATTGCAGGGTCACTATTGCTTCCTGGCAAATATGCTGCTACATATTTCCATCCATCAGGATGCCAGTTTCCAAATAAATCCCATTGGAAGTAATATGTGTAACCTCCTGTTGGTCCAAGGTCTATATCTCCATGTAGATGAAAGTCTTTGTTTTCGCTTTTGAAAAGTGTTGTTTGGAAATCAAATGATCCATCAAATCCACTTGTACTGACCCAGTGTATTGTTCCTGAGCCAAAGGTATCATGGTCAAACCAATCTGTTTCTATATCTCCGTTTACACTCAGGCTTACCCAATCTAATGTTAAGAATGGTCCATTATATCCAATGGCAGTTAACTGACCATTTCCTGATACATCTATGTTTGCACCTAGCAAGTTACTTATTGTTATATGAACATTTGAACCGCTAAATTGTCCTATTCCTAGTTCTCTTAATAAGAAATTTGATGTAAAAACAAATTCAGCTAATGCAAAACTGCCATCTAGTGATAAATCATATTTTTTGTAATAGTCGTTTCCTTCCCATCTAAATTCAAAACTTGACTGAGAACCAATGTCAAGTCCATCGATTGATTCTATCGAAAATATTCCTGCGGTCAAATCTGTTATTTTTATTTCAAAGCCGTTTTGGCTTTCAATTTTTACATATTTTGAAAATGAGTCAGTATCCCAGTTTATTGTAAGGTCTCCTCCTGCATATAAGTCTAATTGGGTAATTGTTATCTTTGGCAGAAATGAAACGTCTTTGAGATCTATTCCAACGGTTTTTATGTATCCTGATACTTGTAATGTTTCTATTTTGATTTTCCCTGAGCTCATTGATTGAATTATACTTGCATACCCAGTTGCTGATGCGCTGAGATGTAGCTCACTCCAGCTAAATTCTGTTTGGCCTACTGGCCCAAGAGGCATCTCTAGTACGAAATTGTCTAAATCTATTGATCCTGAGCCTGAAAGTGATAAATCTATTTTGGCTGCTGTTTCTCCATCAATGGTTGTGGAAGACATTGTTATTGTTATCTCTAGATTTCCGCTTATTGTGAGGTCTCCTTTGAGTATCACTTGTATAGGATCATCTCCGCCTCCTCCGCCACCGCCGTTTCCATCGTCTTCGAAGTATACTTCAAGCTCATCAGCTGTGGCGCTTAATGAGGCATAAAAATTTGGTATATTAACTGTTATATCTGCAGTGCTTGTGTCTATTGAGAGTGTAAATGTTGTTATGTCTAACGTTATGGTTCCCGAGCCATCTACTGTTAGCTTTTCTTCATCCCATATAACCTGTCCGCTTCCACCTGCGGTAAGTGTTATTGTATTGCATGTTATGTATATTTCATTGTCATTGATTTCAGCCACTAATCCAGTAATAGTTAAAGAACCACTGTTTAAGCTAAATTCTACATAATTTGACAGGTCTGTTTTTATGTATAATGAGCCTGCGGCATTTAGATTGAAAGTTCCGCTGATGGTCATTTTTTCTCCATCAGAATATGCATAAAATGTATCTAGGTATACATATGTAAGACTTGCATCTAGTATGATATCATCATCGAATTCTAAAGAGCCATATCCTGTTATGACTAGTTCATTAAATGATACTAAGACTGCTCCACTATTCATATCAAAATTAAAATCTGTAATTGTCAAGCTTCCACTAGCTGATAGATATATCTGAAACTCTTTTAATGATAAATCACTTTTTAGATGTACTATTGCAGTAGAACTTAAAGAAAGATATCCTGATAAAGTAATTTCTTCCCCGTTTACTTCTACATAGAGTGTGTTTATATCAGCAGATGTCAAAGCAGCATCGAATACTATGCTATTTCCAATATATATCGATCCTGCTCCAGATATAACGATTGATATACATGTTGCTTTTATTGCACCATTGTTAAGATTTGCATTTAATCCAGTAATTGTCAAGCTTCCCCCTGCTGAAAGACTTATTTGTATTTGTTTCAAAGCAAGATCTGTTTTTACAAATATTCTTGCAGCGGCGTTTAAGTTGAAATTTCCTGAAACCATTAGGTCTTTACTGTTTAAGAGTATATGAAGATATGAGACATCAAACTTTGTAAGAGATGCAGCTAGCATTATTTCATCTCCTATCATGATTGTTCCATATCCCTCTATTTCAACTGAGCTACATGAAGCAATTATCAGCCCATTGTTTAGATTTGCATAAAGATTTGTAATAGTAAGAGTTGCACTCGCAGATATCTGAATTTCTAATGTTTCAAGTGAGGCGTCTGTTTTTATATATATGTCTGCAGAAGCACCTAAGTCTAAATCTCCGCTTAAGGCCAAGGTTTTTGAATTTACTTCAAAATATAAGTTATCAATATTTGCATTTTCGATTGCTGCGTCAAGTATTATGTCATCTCCTATAACAACTGACCCGTAACCGCTTAAATACAAAGAGTCACACGTTGCAAATATTTGCCCATTGTTTATATTTAGATATAAACCTGATAGTTCAAAAATTGTCATTTCTTCAGGTATGTCTATTGTTATATCGTCTTCTCCGAGATATATCGTTATGTTTCCACCAGATATTATATCAAGTGTAGCCGATGCATGTACTGTAAAGCCTGCAAGATTTACTACTAGATTTTCGATTTTTAATCTTTTAACAGAACTTTCAAGTGTTATGAAACCATCACCCACCTGAAAGCCACCATTTGACGAAAAGTTCAGGTTATCTGCCGTAACAAGTATTGTGTCTTTTATTTCAAATAATAAATCGTCTACATTGAAGTATCTTTCAAAGTCATTGCTTAGATTTCCTTTAATCAAAATAATTGGCTTTTCTGTTGTAAGATCCCATTGTATTGTTGCTTGCCCTTCTATTTCTTTGTAATTGTTTGCATAAAAACTTCCTTGTAATGTTATATTTTGCCAGTCGTTTATGCTTACATAACCGTTTATATTACCAATTTTTAATGTTCCATCGAATGTAATCATTCCGGTTTGTGCATTATTGTTTAATTCTATGCAGCTTGAAGCATCCATGCTTACAAAGCTTAGATAAAATTGTATTATGTTATCTGGTTCAGTGCTTGAGTCTTTTATTTCTATATAAAAATCAATTAGGCTTGCTTCTTCTGTTCCATCTGGTGTAAAACTACTTGCATTTATCTTGAAGAAACCTGTTGTTAAATTCCACCATATATGAATTGATTCTATTCCTGTGTTTAAAAATAAAGTACCATTTAAAACAACTATTGTGCCGTTTATATTTAGTGTTGTGTTTATTTTGAGATATCCATTTCCACTTATCATTATATGTCCTGATTCTGGCACTACTGTTTCATCACCTGTACTTTCTGTTGGCGTTCCTGATGCTGGATCTGATTTTTCTCCCTCGTTATCACTTGTATCTACTGCACTTATCTCATATGAATAGCTTTGATCATTTGTAAGGCCGGAATCGAGGTATTCTAAATTACTTGTTTCTATAAGAAAAATACTATCTCTGTATATCTTGTAATGATCGATTTCTACGTTGTCTGTTGCAGCATCCCATGAAAGCATTAGTTCTCCATCAAAAGCATTTTCTATTTCTAGGCCAGCTACTTTAGAGGGTGGTTCGTCATCAACTATGTTTTCAGTTGGTGTTCCTGACTCAGGGTTGGATTTTTCTCCCTCGTTTCCTGAGAAATCTACAGCGCTTATTTGATAGCTGTAACTTTGGTCGTTTGTAAGACCTGAATCCAGGTATTCTAAAGCATTTATTTCAATAAGTAAAGCACTGTCTCTGTAAACTTTGTAAAAATCAACCCCTACATTGTCTGTTGCAGCATCCCATTTGAGTTGTAGTTTTCCATTAAATGCATCGGTAACTGTAAGTCCGGTTACCTGGCTTGGATCTTCATTGTCTTCAACATATAACGATGAGCCTGTTACTATGTCTGATTTTTCTCCTTCATTTCCTGATGTATCAACTGCTGAAATACTATAATTGTATTCTACATCTTGCACAACATCTGTATCTAAATATGCTAAGTCGCTTGTTTGATACATTGGATTTGTAAAATCATCTCGATATACGTTGTAGTAATCAATTTCTATGTTGTCTGTTGCAGCATCCCAGCTTAGATTAATCATATTTGTAAATGATGTTAAGGTTAATCCCATAACTTTTGAAGGTGGTGTTGTATCTTCAGCAGGCGGTTCTTCAGAATCATTAAAACTTTCTATTAAATTTGCAAAAAACGTTATATTATAAAGGAATGGAAATGCATTATAAATTGTTTTTAACAGTTGATAAATCAAATCGTCTGTTGAACGTTGACCCAAGAATGTTTTTTCATTTGAGTTAAGACTTTTTATCTTTTTTGTTTCTTGCTCTTCGGCTTCTTTGAATTTTATTATTTCATTTGAGTCTTCATTTTTATTTGCTATTAAAGCACTCGCAGGAGCCGCTGATGTTATAATAAGCGTTGCCACAATCAAAAAGCAGAGAAAGATTTTTTTTGCGTTTATATTTAATATTTTGCTATTTTTTTGCATTATCGCTCCTTCTTTTTTTATTTAGAAACCTAAATAATTTTTAATACGTATATAATTATATTTTTTATGTAATATATAGTTTTTGTAAAATATTTGAAAATTATTGAACAAATCATTAGGAGATCAGGAGTATTTAGTGATAAAAGATCATTCGTCTTTTTTATTATTTTCATTTGGCGTTATTATGTAGCCGTATTTCTTTTTCTTCCACTGTCCCCAGTACATTAAAGCAGGTGGTAGAATAAATATACTTGTCAAAAATGCAAATAGAATTGTAAGAGCTGTAATAAGTCCGAATTGTTGTTCTACAGGCATTGGTGTAAGCATTAGCATTCCAAATCCTGCAATGGTTGTAAGTGCTGCAATCATTAGGGCGCCACCAGTATGGCCCACTGTTTCCGATATTGCTCCTATGACGTCACCGGTTTTATCTGCTACTAATCTAAATCTTTCTATTGCATGTATCGCATATGTTATACCTAGGCCTATTGTAAGTGATGTAATCATTATTGTCATAACATTCAGGCTGTATCCTATGTAGTACATTGTTCCTACAATCCATATCGTTGAAATGCATACTGGTATCATTGCGATAAGTCCGAGGCTTAGTTTTCTATAAGCAATCACAAGGACTATTCCCGCAAGAGCTATACAAATTGCAGTAGAGATTATCTGGCTTTCAGTCATTGATTTCATTATGCTAAACATCATTGTGTTATCGCCTGTGATTACTGCTGAATTGCTTTTTATGTCTACTATGTCTTCTTTGAGCTCATCGTAGAGTTCCCCCATTACAGCGTTTAAATCAGATGTTTCAGTGTTGAATGTATTTGTGTAAACTATGACCACTGTCGCATCATAATCTCCTTTGTCATTTTTGTGTAATATTTCTATTGCATCATATTCGTATTTTTCATATAAATAATCAAATAATCCTTTTACATCTGAGTCTGTTTTTGGAATGTTTTCAGAGTTAAGATTGAAGCGTTTTGAAACTGAATTATTATTTTCTGCTACACTGTCTATAAGTGAAATAATGGAGTTTGTTTTTGGCTTGTTATCTCTTGTAAATAGCACATATTTGTTATCATCAAAATTGTGTATCGTCTGCTTTATTTCCTTTAGTGTTTGAACAGTTGCAACTTGTCCTTCTATGAGTATGTTTTCTTTTTCCTGGCTTGAAAATGGAAACTCATCCATTATGCCGTTTAATGCTTGTACGGATTCGTTTTCCTCTGGCAGAAAATCTTCCATGTTAAAGCCGGTTTGAACCTGCATTGCTCCAAAGACCATTGCAAGTGTGATAAGAACTGTTATACTGAGTATGGGTTTTGGATGGTTGCATACTATTCTTGCGATTTTTTTCATGGCTTTTCCATTTGGATCGTGTTTGGCTTTGACTTTATCAAGGTTTTTTCTTCTGTCAATTATGTATCGTATAGCTGCTTGAAGAGTTATTGTTACTATGAATACATAAGATATTCCAATTGCACAAAGTAGTCCAAAATCACGCATTGGAACCATGGTTGCTGTTAAAAATGATAAAAATGCAATAAATGTTGTAATTGTTGCAAGTAGCATTGCCATTCCAATATCGGTTATACTTGAGATAATTGATTCTTTAGGTGTTTTTCCTTTTCCAAGTTCTGCACGATAGTTATGAAACATATGTACGCTGTAGTCTACACCTAGTCCCATGAGCATTGGTATTAGTGCTATTTCCATTATCATGAATTCTATTCCGAGAAGAACCATTGTTCCAAAGAGCCATACAATCGAGATGCTAAGGCCAAGCAGTGGCAATAGTACATATGATACTTTGAAGAAGCTGAGGAATAAAATTATACTAATTACAACAAATATGAGGGGTACTACGATTTGGTTTGCATCCATTGAGACATCTGTTATTTCGTATTCTATGACACTGTCTCCTGTGGCACGCATTGATATCGAGTCTTGTTCTGAGTCGTATTCTTTTAGTTTTGCAACAATTTTTCGGCTAAGCTCTGAGTTTTCTCCCGAGTTAAGTGAGCCGTTTGTTTGTATCATCATAAGCGCGGCTTTTGCGTTTGAGTATTTCCCTTCGTATGATAAGAAAATTAGGCTGCCTTCTCTCATTCCATCGAAAAATGAGGGTTTTATGTAAAGGCTGGTGTCTGAGTTTCCGTTATCTGGTGCTATATCTGTTGTTGTCCATAAGTTTTCAATGTCTTTCAGACTTATCTCATCTATTACAAAATTGTTTTCTTCAAGCATTGAGAATATTTCGTTGAAATCTTCCCATGTAAAATTGCTATATCTCGTTAGGATTTTTTCAGAAATACTTCCTAGAATTGGTCTGTTCTGGAATTTTTCAAGTCTTTCTTGAAGATAGCTAAAGTTAAAAATCACTCCTTTCCAGGGAAGATTTAGCATCGGTCTCTGAAAGTATCTGAAACCTGCGACACTGTTTCCTATTCTTGCAGGTAGCCCAAAACCATCCGTTTGCGGTGCTAATCCATACCGCCCTAGTTCTTCTTTTGAAACTGAGATTTTTATCTTGTTTTCTGATGTTTCAAATGTTACGTTTCCTGTTTCAAGGTTTATTGGAAGCGACATCGGCTGACCAGGCATTCCAATCCATAGTATCGCGCTTTTTTGATAGCTATTTTTGTTTCTTTTAAGCATTGTTTGAATGTTTTCGAAAAAACCGCCTCCTACTTCCCAGAAAACATCCTCTGGCTCCACATGTGCTGCTATTGTATATGTCATATCCATTTGTGGATCTGGGATTATCTGGTTTTTAAACTCAAAGAACCATTCATAAACTGTAAGACCTTTTGCAGGGCTTATCATTTCATTTTCAAAATCTGATAAATCATATACTTCGAGTGTAAATATGTAGCTGTCTTCTGTTTGTTGTATGTAGTAGTTTTTCAAATCTGTGCTGTCCACACTATTTCCTTTTGATAGTTTTGGATAACGATTGTAATCTACTGCTTCGTTTGGATCATCGTCTGTAAGCATTTTTATTTCTGAGTAATCAGGCTCATTCATCAGATCCTTAAAAGCGGTTTCTAATTCATCGTCTGAGCATTCGTCAAGACTTTTTTGAAACTGCATTCCACAGACGTTATCAAGAAAACTTGCGATGCTCATGATATCTACTACATCGTCAAAATCCTCTTTGATTTTGTTTGAGGTTTGATACATTTCTCTTAATGATTCGGGTGAGGCGACACTGTTTGATTCATCGTTTTTGATGTATACCATTATAGTTCCTACGTCTTCGCCGAAGTATTCACTTATTCTTTCACTTGCAAGAACTGTTTCGTCTTCAGGTAAAAAGTTGTCCATGGTGGTTTGCATTTCAAGGCCTGGCAGAAGACTTCCAAAACCTAGCGTTATAATTAATATGACTCCTACTACCAGCCATGGGTGTTTTGAAATAAAAACGCCTATCTTTTTTAGCATTTACTGCCCTGCTTTCATAAAGTTTTTATGTGAATTTTTTTGTGTTATAGGGTATTTAATTTACTAACTATATTAATTTTATTACATATTATTATATATAGTGAATATAAAATAAGTAATTATTAAAAATATTACTTCGAAAAAAGCATTTCATATACATAGTTTAGGCTCTTTTTTGCATTAGCAATATTTCGTATAAACTCTCTTTGAGCTTTAAGTTTTGCAAAAAAAGTTTTCTTCTCAGGAATAATGTCACTTACCGATCTTAAAAGGATCATTGGGGTCTTATATTTATTAGCTTCTTTTAAAGCAGCATAGGATTCCATTTCAACTGCTACAACGCCTTCTGCTAATCCTTTTTTTGAAACAACGACATCATCAAATGTTTGAAATTTTCCAATAATTATCTTGAATCTGTTTTTTGATAGTTTTTGTTTTACAAAATCCAGGCTTTTTTCATCTATTTTCAGCTCGGAATCATTGTAACATATACTATCTGCAAGAAACAAATCACAAGGCTTGCAGCCTTTTTTTACTCCTCCGCAGAATCCGATGAAAAATATTATGTCTGGTTTGTACTCGCTGCATAGTTTTTTTGTAGCAGCAATTGCTTTTTTTTGTCCAACCCCTGAAACGATTACTGCTATTTCCTGTTCTTTGTTTTTAAATTTTTGAATTTCTTTTGAGTAAGTGTATTTTAGTTGGTCTGGTACTTCGATTTCTAATGCTGTTATCAGCCCTATTTTTTTCATTTCTTTGATCGTCCAATCCATCTTGGTGTTTCTTTCATGTATTTTTTGTAATCTTTCCCAAATTTTTCTATGCAGAATTTTTCTTCATATTCAACTATTAAAACTGTAATTAGTATGTAGACAAATGTAAGCATTAGAAAAACCCATGAGACAGCTATAATTCCAATTCCAATGTAAGTGAACATGAATGATACATACATGGGGTTTCTGGAGTATTTATATACTCCTTTTGTTACAGGTTTTTTCTCAGCTGTTTTTGCCCAGCTCATGCATACGCCTAGAATTATTATTATTCCAATAATCCATAGAATATTTCCTATGTAGAAAAATATTGAGTCAAATATTATCGGTAAGAATATTGATACTATTATTGCTATTATAAATACTATGAAATTTAGATAGTACAGTACCTTTCCAAAATCATCTTTTATGTTTGCGGGGCTTATTTCTTTGTATCTATTGTTTTTTTTAAAAAGAAATGGGATCATTGATACTATAAAATATATTAGCATCAGAATATATGCGTTAAATATTCCTAGTTCAAAGTTGGTCTGTAGCATTTTTATCATCCTTTCCTGTGAATTTGTAGTACAGGTAATAAACAATTAGTCCTGCGATAAAAAGCAGAAGCCCTAGTAAAAGTATTTCTTTTTCAAGATTTACTATCATAAAAATAGAGGTCAGTATCCCACATACCGGTAGTATTGGTACTTTTTTAATGCTTAATGGAACCTTAAAACCCGGTACATCTGGCTTTTTCACACGCAGATAAATAAGTGATGCATTTACTGCGATAAACACAGTAAATACTGTAAAGTTTGTAAGGTTTGCAATTGATTTTAAATCACCTAATAAAAGGAATAAAAGTGATATTATTACAACCGCTATTACTGCAAATACTGGTGCAAGTGTCCTCTTTGAAACCTTTGAAAATATCTTTGGAAGAGCACTCTCGTTTGAAATGCCATAAACCAGTCTTGAGCTTGATAGAAGCATCATAAGTGACGTGTTAAACGTTGAAAAAAGAGCTATTCCAGATAAAATTATAAAACTCTGCGGGCCAAATGCAACTTCTGCTATTTCTGCAAGAGGTGCATCGGCTCCTGCAAGTTCTACTCCAGGTATGACGCTTACCGCCGAAATTCCCACTAGAATATATATTATCGTTGTTGCAATAATGGATATTATTATTGCTCTTGGAATGTTTTTTTGAGGATTGCGTGTTTCCTCTGCAAGCTGAGTTACTCCTTGAAAACCTAAGTAGCTAAAAAATACTAACACTCCTGCTTCAACAAGGCCTTTCATTCCATTTTCAAGCTGAAGGTAGTCTACACTGCCCAGTCTTTGAAGACCTATGAAGATAATGATTACTAGGCCTGTTGCCTCGATTATTGTAAAAAGGATTGTAACCGATGCTGTTTCTTTTACACCCGCAATTAGAATAATTCCTGCAATAATTAGTACTGCTACGGCTGTAAGCATTATTGGTGTTCCAAATAATGCTGAAAAATAATTTGAAAAGCCCATGGCTACTGCAGAAGCACCTATTATGTTTCCAGCAATAATGAGCCATCCTACTATCCATGCCCAACTTTTCCCAAATGATTTTTTTACATAAACATATTCTGCACCTGCCTTGGGATATCGTGAGCAGAGCTCTGCATATGACAGACCCGTAAAGCTTGCGACAATTGCACCTATTACAAAAGAAAGCCATACGCTGTTTCCTGTAATGCCTGCGGCTTCACCTATTACAACATATATTCCGGCACCAAGAATGATACCTATGCTCATCAGTGTTACTTCCCAGAGGCCCAGGGATCTTTCCAGCTTTACCATATGCGTTTACCTTTTAAACGAAAATAAATTATGTTTTTTAAAGTCTAGGGTTTATTCTTCTTCGTCGAATTTTTTGTTCATTGATTCGTTTATGTTTCTTTCTATATCTTTGCCCATGTCTTCCATTCTTTTTTCAAAACCTGTGCTCATACATTTCTTCCAAGTTGACCATATCGCTGTAAGTATCATCCCCGTTCCAATTATTATTATGAGTATCATTGCTATATGCTGCCATATTGTAAAATCATAAAACCAGAAGTAATAGATTAAAACACCTACTGCTGCAAGCGGTGTTATAATTGAAGCAGTTATTCTTGATTTAAATCCAAAGAATTTAATCATTTGTCTTCCAGGTTTTGGAATCATTCGTACGGCCCAAACTGCCCATACTCCACCAATTAAGACTATTACGACTACAAGTGAAAGCAAAATTATTGCTATTTTTTTCTCATAAGGATGAATATCTGCTGAGAAGAAAGCAAGCCACGCTATTATAAAAATTAACCATCCAAAGCCAAGAATTGCAGAGAATGCAGGTCTCCAGCCTGGTCCATATTTTTTAATGCTTACAAACATAAGTTTTCTACCTCTTTTTAATAATTAAAATATTCAGATCTTATAAATACATTATCTTCTAAAAAATTTCAATTCACATATTCTATATAGATTATATGTTAAAGCTTTTTTAATGATGTTTAAAATAATTGAAATTTGGTCACAGGAGGATTTAAGCTTTTGAAAAAATGTGAAAGATGCGGATATTCTGGAACAGAACGTGAAATTAAAAAATGTCCAAGCAATATTCCTATCTGGAAAAAAACACTTATTTGTTCCAAATGTTACAAAGAAATCAAAGAAGAACTTATGAAGAAAAAAAATGAGACAAAACAATTGCAAAAAAATGTTTTTAGAACAACTATAAATCCTGATTTAAATGATAAAATCCAGTGCCCATATTGTGGCAGTTGGATTCAAAAGGATGCCGATAGGTGTGAGCACTGTCGTTTTGATTTTAAGACTAAAAAAGTTTCTAAGAAACCAAGTAATTATGAATCTTCTTTAAAAGAAGGTAAAGATTTCTCAGAAATTGGAATTGAAAAACTTGATAAAAAAGACTTAGAAAATTTGGAAGAAAAAGAGCGGATTAAGCCAAAGGCAAAGTTTGATTTAAAGCCTATTTTTTTTATGATATGTGTTCTTATTGTTGCAATTTTTTTAACTTTTCAATTTGGTATTTTTTCTGCCTTGACCTCTGGCGGGGCTTCTTATAATAATACCTTTATTGGAGATTGGCAGCTTGGCGATATGTCGGGTGCTGCCGATGATCATATAAATCAGTATTGGAGCTTTCATGATAATAAATCTGTAAGAATTGAGACAAAACCAAAATCCGAAGTAGAATCTGCCTCTGCCAATGTTCAATGGTTAAATTGGGATACAGTTGGCAGTGAATTGCAGATTTATCACGATTATTCTAATTCAGATTCTGACTTATTTTTTAATATAGTACCATCATACAATTATTTCTTTTCAAAATCTAAAGAAAAAGTAATTCTTACTTTTTTTTATGAAAACATGAAAATTGATATGCCTCTAAATAAAATATGATTTTTAACCGAATCTGCCTGTTATATAATTCTGTGTTGTTTCTTTTTCAGGTCTTTCAAAAAGTTTTCTTGTTGGCCCAAATTCTATTAGGTCACCCAGATACATGAATGCGGTATAGTCTGATACTCTTGCTGCCTGCTGCATATTGTGTGTTACAATTACTACAGTGTATTGTTTTTTTAGTTCTTGTATGAGGTCTTCAATTTTTTTGGTTGCAATTGGGTCAAGTGCACTGCATGGTTCATCCATGAGAATTACGTCAGGTTGAATGGATAAGGCTCTTGCAATACAGAGTCTTTGTTGTTGGCCTCCAGAAATGCCCATTGCTGACTGATCTAATCTATCTTTCATTTCATCCCAGAGTGCTGCGTCTTTTAGGCTTTTTTCTACTATTGCATCTAGTTTTCTTTTGTTTTTTAAGCCTTGCATCTTTGGCCCGTATGCTATGTTTTCCCAGATGCTTTTTGGGAATGGATTAGGTTTTTGAAATACCATTCCAACTCGTCTTCTTAGTTGAACTACATTTGATGTTTTTGAGTTTATGTTTTTTCCTTCCAGGTATATTTTTCCTTTGATTTTGCATTCGTCGATTATGTCATTCATGCGGTTTAGACATCTGATAAGTGTTGATTTACCACATCCCGAAGGGCCTATTAGTGCTGTTACTCTTTTCTCTGGTATTTTCATGTTTATATGGTGTAATGCTTGTTTTTCTCCGTACCAGAGGTTTAAGTCTTTTATTAGAAATTTTACGTTTACCGTTCTTTTCTTTTTGGTTGTCATTTTTTCTTACCTTTAGAAGATATTGTGTTTTTTAGGTCAGATCGTAATAAAAAGAAGTTTTGCCATTCATTCCATAATTATCTGTAACTGTTAAATTGACCCAGTATGCGTATCCTGTTGATATAAATGCACTGTCTGTTATTTGTGCAATTCTTCCAGATGTTTTTAGATTTGTAAGTGGCACAGTCATATTTGTTACATTCCAATTCCATTTTAAGATGTATCCATCTCCAGGATGATCTGATGAAGAGCCATCTAGTAAGTAATAGTTATCATATGTTGGTGGTAGTGAATCTACTTGGATCTTTATGACTGCTGATGGTGGATAAAATGTTTTTTCGAATACATTTCCTCTGCTTGTATAAATCTTTATTGTTATATGTTCATTTTGTTTTACATCAAAATTATAAAATTGTTTTTCCGTATCATTAAAAGCAAATACAACAGTTTCATAAGACTCTAAATCTAATCTGACTGTATTGTTTACTTCACCATCTGTATCATCAAAGGCCAATTCAATTTTTGTTAAGTCTTTCCATTCGCTAGAACAATTTTCAGACCATCCTCTAAGTTGACCTGTTTCATCAAAAGACCAATTTTGCATACATCCATCTCCTCTGATCAATGTAAAATTATTTTCTCTGTGATAATAGGAATGTTTGTTTATCCATATTCCTGAAACTCTAACTGCATCTTTATTTACATTAACAATGCTAAAATTTAATGCATATAGACCTGAGGTATTATATGAAGGTTCGATGTTTAATATATCAATATTTTCAAGTTCTTTTTGTACTTTTGAAAGCTCTGCTTCCTGTTGCATTTCTTGCCTTTGACTGACAAATATTGCAAAACTAGTTGCAGCTCCAACTACGATCAGTGTAAGCATTAAAGCACCAATTACGTTTGATACTCCCCGAAAATTATTTTTTATTGCGCGCATATTTTGGGGAAAGATGATTATTTTTCCACTTAAAATTGGTGTAAATAAAATATACAAACTATATAGAGGGATATAGAAAGACTCTTGCTATATACTTTATATTCAATATGTTTAAGTTACAAATATATTATATGAAAAAATAAAAATATTTTATATGATAGAAAATAGGATAAATTAATATGGGAATTCCAATAGATATACCCGGTTTAAAACAGGCCATACCAGAGATTCCAGATGGCTCACTTATTCTAATTGAGGGGCAGCTTGATCCAATAAAAACATTTTTTGTATTATATATTGGTTGTAATGGTCATAGGTTAGGTAGAAAAGTTGTTTTTGTCACTTCAAAACATGAATCTGAAGTAGAAAAACAATTGTCCCATTATGATTTAGGTGAAAATGGTTTTGAAATAATACATGAAAGATCTGCTCGACATTGGTTAGATTTTATTGAAAAAGATTCGATTTTGATTATTGACTCATTTTCTTATTTAATGTTAGATAAATCATTGTATGAATTTCGCGATAATCTTGAGGATTTGAGAAAGAAATGTAAAAAAAATAATGCAATTGTACTCATGACAATTGTTGATGGAATGCTTGAAGATAAACAAGAAGCAACTGTTGGTTATCTTGCAGATGGAGTATTTAGATTTCTTACAAAAGAAACGTCTGTTGGAATAAGCAGGTTTATTAGAATTCCAAAATGGATGGGTAGAGTTGCATATGACACAGATATTCACTACAGCTTTGATGGAAAATCCATGAAAGTAGATATGAGGTCAAGAGTTAGATAATGTTAAAATTTGATATGGGGAAGGTAAAAATAAAATGCCAAAAATGAGTTACGAGAGATATGGTCTAAGCGGGAATCCTTTCCGTGACCTGTCCTCTGAGAGTTTAGAAGATGTAGATATCTTTCAGGTTAATCAAAATGTTGATGATGAGCTAGTAATTTTTAAAGAAGAACTTTTCGACAAAGAAAATAAAGCAGTAATTGCAGTACTTGGTGGTAATGGATCGGGTAAAACCCAGCGTCTACGTTTTGCGCATAGTGAAGCTAAGAAGAATAATGCGTTTTGTGTCTATATGGATATTGCGCCTCAGACACAATTTGCAGTTGCAAGCATATTGGAAGGAATGCTTGAGAATGCAAATCTTACAGGAATTCAAAAAACAGTAAATACTCCAAAATGGTATCGAGATACATCAAAGTATCTTAAGCAAGTGAAAAAAGGTAAATTTAATCCTGATGAAATCGGAGAGTTCATTGTTGATACATTAAATGAAAAAGCGCCATCATGTCTTTTAATGAATGATTTACATAATCTTACCAATCCATCTGATCTTGAGCAGTTTATAAGGGTTCTACAGATTATTTCTGATAGAATTGATCATGGTGTTCTTGTCATGATCAGCTCAGATATCAATTATTTTCAGAAACTCATGAACAATAATCCTCACCTGTATCAGAGGATTAATCGTCAGATGATAATACCTCCTTTAAATGATCAGGAAGCAAGTCTGATGATTGCAAAAAGACTTCTTGATAAAAGATTCGTAGGTGAAATAGATCCTATTTATCCTTTTGAAGACGAAGCAATTTATCTTATGAATAAAAAAGCAAAAGGAAATCCAAGGCAACTTCTAAGAATAGCTTCTTCTGTGGTCGATTCAGCGGTTCAGAGACGAGCAATGGTTATAAGCCTTGAGCTTGTGACGGAGATTTTGAAAGCAGGAAGTAACCAACAGCTTGAAATCGATAGTATTGCAAAGACAGCAAGTGTTTCAACGGCAAAACAAGCTGATACTAAAAAAGGAAAGTTTTCTTTTAGAAAAAAAGAAAAAACTCCAGCTGCCCCAAACAAGCCAATACCTTCAGGTAATCTAAATCCTATGAATGCTGCAATCAAACATCAGAACACAATGAATAATCCTATAACTCCTCAAACAAAAGTTGTAAATAATCCAGATAATGGTAATTCAAATCCTGGACTTGCTGAAGAGGTTTATAGGAAAAAAGTAAAATGTCCTAAATGCGCAAAAATATTTGTTTTTGAAAGCACAAAAGTAAGAGATAAGCTTCGATGTCCGAATGTAGACTGCGATTTTGTCGGTGAAATTAGTTTTAAAAATTAGAATATATTTTTTTAAGAAAGCATAATCGTGAAAAATATAATTGCTACAACAAGCATCATTATGCTGTGTCCTAAACCATATTTTATTTTTCCTTCTGTAAAACCACCGATTACAAGTCCTGTTCCGATACAATTTATTAAAACAGCATGTAAGAATCTTTGTCTCATAACAAGTGGACTCATTCTTTCATAAGCGCTTTGAGTTCCTGCTGCTTCTAAATCAGCTGAGCCAAGTAATGATAAATCCATTGATTCTAAATTTGGAAACATTGAAAGCAGTAGCCATATGATTATTAACAAAACAATAAAACCAATGTATATTGTTACAATCTGGATTTGTAGTTGTCTTCTGCGTTCCATATTTACTTTTATAAAATCATCCATGTCTTTTGCAGCTCTATATATTACTTGGCTTGCATCTCCTCCTACTTTTGATGCCTCAGCAATTAGTTTTGCATATCTTGAAATAAGGTCACTATTAAGCCTTGAAACCATTATTTGTATTATTTCATCAAAAGGTCTGCCTATCTTAATTGCTTCTGCTGCTCTTCTAAGATTGTCTCTTAATATTCCCGCCTCTGTTTTTGAAAGCTCAATTATTGCTTTTGCAGGATCAAGTCCACCTCTCATAGCATCTGCCATTTCAAATAACAATTGGGCAAAGGCCCTTTCATATTTTTGTATCCTGATTTTTTCTAGTTGAGACTCTATTGCAAAAGGTGTTAGTCCGATAAGCAATCCCATTATAAGGACATATTCAAAAGAATAAATTGGTAGTTGTTCTGTTGTGTTTGTTACATATGCAATACTTGTAAGTGTAAAAAATATTGCAACTGTAATGGGTAAATATATCACAAGATAATTTTTTTGCATTGGGTGTTGTGCAAAATATTTTCTAAAAGTAAATTTTTTAGTAATTTTTAGATATAAAATGAAAAGAATAAAACCAATTACTCCGATTATTATTCCATAAAAAACATATGTAATTATTGCAAGTACATCAATTCCTGCTTCTGCATCTTTGTGTGATAAATCAATATTTATCTCCCATGAGATTTCATCGCTATTGCCGAGTGTATCTTCTACATAAAAATTAATTGTGTAGTTTTGTTTATTTTTAAATCTCCATATTTCAGTTGGAGTATATGTAAATACTTTTCCGTCAAAAGTGAATTGCTCAGGGTCTTCTGCATCAAGCATGTTGATTTTGCCTATTTCAAGAATAATTGTTTTCTCGTCAATTTCAACTCCATCCATAAATTCAACTGATATGGTTGGCATTTGTGTATTTACGATACTTCCATCTTCAGGATATACAGATTTTATTAGAGAATGATCTTGTGCAATGCTTACGCTAGTGCTTAATATGATACTGAACAGCATTATCGAAATTATTGCTATTTTTTTCATTTTTTTATCCACTTTTAGAGTACGCTGAGGATATCATTAGATTTACTACAACTACAGCTACAGGAATTATACCATAGGCTAGAAGCATCAATAATGTTTCAGCATTCAATCCACCAATATCTGACGACATTGCATCAAGTAAAAATGCGACTATTCCAATGAATAAAACACCTACAAGAACAAGACTTGTATACATCTCTGAGTATGTGGTAAGTTTTTCGATGAATTCTTTTTGGATGTCTCTTCTAAGCTGCATTGTTTGATCTGCTTTTCCACGCAGATACATATCTAAATCTCCGCCCTGATGAACCATGTTCGCAAGATCCCATAGATTTTCCCTGAACGTAGTGGAAGGTGTTTCTTTTGCAAGCTCACCGAAAGCAGTTACTATGTCTTTTCCTTCTATGTCTATTTTATGAACGATTTTTCTAAATTCTCTTTTCATAACAGGGCTTCCTGCATTTTGAGCCATATGTCTTACAATTTTTATTGGTGTAAGCCCAGTACTTGCAAGAACTGAAAGCTCTGATAGGGTAAACGGCATTTCTTTATCTGTTTGTGTAAGCCTTGTTGATATTTTCATTTTGATAATAATTAAAAAGTAAAGAAAAACTACAACAGTGTTTACAATACTAAGTCCTATGAAATATAAAAGCCAATTAGAATGATTAAGAACAATATTGAATGTTAGATAATATAACATTAATGAAAAAATGCATGTAATTATTGAAGTCATAATTTGTATTGATTTATATGATTCTGCTGTGTATCTTAAGTCAGCCATTTTTAGCTTTGAATCTAAAATACTATTTTTATGATCATCTTTAAAGAATTTTGAAAATAATTTAAGAGAAATATTTGTGTATTTGTTTACAAATATTTGCTTTAATGGAGGTCTATGTTCTTTTTTTTTATTTTTTTTAAAAGTTTTTTTTAATGATTTCAAAATAGTTACCTCTTTTCCATTTGTAGCATTGCTGTCACAGGATCTACATAGTACATGTTGATTGCTTTACTCACATCCTTATAGTAAGTTAGATTTTTCTTATCCATCATTTTTAGATATCGTGCTCTTCGATTCCATTCATGAATGAATTCTTCGAGATCTTTTCCTATCTGTTCTGCAATTTTTTCTATGACAAAACTTCTTCCAGAGTAATCGAAATTATCTGTTCTTGGATCCCATTTAAAAGCTTCATTTGTAAGCATATTATTGGTATCTGCTTCAAGCTCTAAGACTTCCATTATCTGTTTGACTCTGCGAACTCTATCATCCTTGTAAATTACTTGTCCTACAAATGCTACTGCATCTATACTTTGAAAAAGGACTCTTGGAATATTCATAGGTTCTGATTCTACACGATGAAGCAGCTCATCGATTGTTCCTGCATGAACTGTACTCATAGAAGAGTGACCAACTGCTATTGCTTGAAAGAGCGTAAATGCTTCTCTTCCTCTAATTTCTCCTACAATTATGTATTCCGGACGCTGTCTAAGTGCTGCTACGAGCAAATCAAATAAATCTACATCCCCAGGTCCTGATCCTCCTCCACCAGACATGCCTGAAATTCCAGAAAGACCAGATATGCCTGACATGCTTTTTCCATATCCTTTTCGAGATACTGATTGAATCCAGTTGTCATGGTCTATGTGTATTTCTGGTGTATCTTCTATACTCACTATTTTATCTTCAGGTCTGATAAACATGCTAAGTGCATTTAGCATCGTGGTTTTTCCTGATGCAGTACCACCTGACATTAGAATTGATTTTTTATGTTCGATTAAAAGCCAGAAATAAGCAAGTTGCATCGCAGAAATCGAGCCAAATCTCATCAAATCAATTGGAGATATCGGATCGTATGAAAATTTACGAATTGTAAAAGTTGAACCTTTACGTGTTACTTCCGAGCCGAGTGTTAAATTAATACGACTTCCGTCTGCAAGAACCGCATCAAGTATTGGTTGATAAACAGAGATGTGTCTTCCTGATATTTGAGCAAGTTTAAGGATGAATTTATTAAGCTCAAGCTCTGATGGAAATACAACATTTGTTTTCATTGAGCCAAAGACTCTGTGATAAAGATAAATTGGAACTTTTGGCCCGTTGCAACCTATATCTTCAACGAAAGGATCTTTTAGGACCGGATCGGATCTTGCCATTCCAAAAAGCTCACGACTAAGATAGTAAAAAAGAACAGGTTTTCTTTTCTCTGTTAAGGGAAAATCAAAAAGATAGATTACATCATCATATCTTTTTTTCAAATATGCATCAAGCTCAGGTCTTTTATCAAAAATATTTTCATCGCCTATTGGCACTTCTTCTTGATCCATATATGTTTCAACTTTTGTTTTTATCTCCTTGAGCATTTCTTCTTCATCTTCATTTAATTTCGGCTCAAGAACATTGTAGTTGAATTCTCCTTCTTCTTGGTTGAATTTAATATTAATAAATGCAAAAGGTGGCGATACAGGATATGTGACATTTACATTCATCTTGTTTTTGTCAAGTTGACGTCTCATATAGCCCATTTCTTGCTGAATGACAAATTTCTCTGCTACTCTATCACGCTTGATAAATTTTTCTTCTAACTCTAAGGCTCTTTCTTTTATGTTTTTTCTTTCCTCACCGTCAAGAAGTCTGCCTACTCGTAATGGTTTTAGAGGCTTATAAGAACCTTTAGAGCCCCCCTTTTTTCTTCTGGATTTACTTGCCATTTTCTCTATTTATTTGAGCTTATATATACTATTAAAAAATAATGTATATAGATACTATATTCTATGTAATAACATGATGTCTCTAAACCTATCTATATTTACTTTTTATGAAATGTCAGGAATATGTTGATAGGTGTTTTTCTATGCTCTATGTATTTTATTTGAATAAGCTTATTAAAAAGCCAGCTCGTTTTTCGACTTGAGCAGTGTGCTCAGGGGATCCGATGACACCTCAGAATAAAATTACGGGGGAGGACCCAAAAAAAAACAAAAAATATAGGAGAACGAAAAAATGAGAAAAATAATGAAAAACGTAAAAGCGGTTTCGCCCGTTATAGCAACACTCATGCTCGTGCTTGTTTCAGTAGGAGCAGCAGGTGCATTCTATATGTGGCAAACTGGCTGGCAAGGCGACGTAGAAGACAAGGCAGGTGGAGCAGATCTACAATCTTCACTAAGTATCGGTGGAAGTTCCACAGTATATGAATTCCTTGTCGTAGCAAAAGAAATATTTGAAGCACAAAACCCAAACTACAAAGTTGACATCCAAAAAGGTGGCAGCGGTGCTGGACTTATGGGTGCTGGATTAGGACTTGTTGATATAGGTTCTGCATCCTCAGATAAATCCGGCAGCTTCTACAAATACCCAGATTTCGACCGCGATGGTAAAAAAGACCTTGGTGTCGAAATGGTCAACACAAAAATTGGATATGATGGTGTAGTTGTAGTAGTCGATGCAGACAATGATCATAACTTAACATCTATAAGCCGTGATACACTCGCAAAAATTTATCAAGGAGATATAACAACTTGGGCTAATGTAAATACAACTTTTGACGGCACGACAGCTTGTGATAATGGTGCAGATTCAATAAATACCTACGGAAGATCTGTACACTCTGGAACAGAAGAATGTTTCTTCAAAAAATTAATGGGTAAAACTGTAAGTGGCGCTGCGGAACAAATGGAAGGAGACGAAACCTATGCTTACGCAAGTAACCAAGAAATTGTATCAGCTCTAGCAGCAGATCCAGATGGAATTGGTTTTATGGCATGGGGTCTCGCAAAGAAATCTGATTCTGGATTAACAATGGTACCATTTAGTGCAGATGGATCAACTCTTTCAGGAACCGATGGATTACCAGAAGAATCTCAAATAAAAGATGGAACTTGGCCAGGATCTCGTGCTCTCTGGTTTATAACCGCTGGGGAACCAACTGGATCAGCAAAAGTCTTCATTGACTTCTGTCTAAGAACCGAAGCAAACCAAAACATCTGTGAACTCTCTGACTATATTAGCATCTACTAAGTAGAATAGAGCAAACAGAAAAAATAGGGTTTTCTAAAAGGAAAACCCACACTCTCTTTTTTTTATTTTTTTGTTTAAAATATATAATCTATAGAATGTATAAAGATTTGTTTTTTTACTTATAATATCTTGCTGGTAAACAATGAAAGAGTTACTGCAGGATAAACTATCAGACCATTTACCATATATTGGGCAATTAATATTCTTTTTAATATTGATATTGCCAAATGTTTTGTCTTTATTCTCACCAATTGAATTTATATTAATTTTTGTTCTTGAGGCAGTAGGCTTTTTACCGCTTATCTACAAAATATCTAGAAAATATTCCTATTTTGCATGGATTTTACAATTTTTTGTATTTAGTATTTTATCTATTCTGTTTCACTTTGAAAGAACATTTAACATAAAAGATCCTGCACCAGTTCTTTACTGGTTTTTTTTGATACCTGTAATTCTAATTACAATTGTAATATTTTTATATCTTATATATAAAGAAAAGATAGTAAAACCAGTAATATTTAGTCTGGCAAGCTCAACAGCTTTTATTGTTCTTCTAATGATATTATTCATCAGCTATGAAGCAGTGCCTGCATTCCAAGAAAATGATCCTGGGGAATTTATTACAGGTACTGAATGGAAATCAATGTTTAAGGAAACAATAGGAGTATCAAAAACAATAAAGGCTACAATAGAGCAATGTAACTTCAGTATCGAGTTGGAAAGACCTATATTATATATGCAATCGGATACCAATGAATCAACTACAATAACTATTAATAACAATGCAGGAAAAGAAGATAATTTTATAATTAGTTCATCATCAGATACACTCTATACAAATTTAAATCAAACAGAACTAGTTATACCTCCATATCAATCTAAAAAACTAAACATAACGATTAATGCATCAGCTAACGGTAAACACGAAATCACGATTGATGCAAGATCTAAAACAAATGTGAATCATCAAGAAAAACTCACTGTTGTTGTCTCAGATAATGCTATATCTTTGTCACCATATAGATATGAGGCTGATTCTAGCTTATATGCGATGGGAATCTACAAGGATTATACTATTACTAATAAAGGTAAAGAAAATGATACAATAATCGTTAAAATACTCCCCAATGATAAATTCCGCCCATACATAAGTTCTGACTCATGGGATTATGCCACCTCTTCTGTAAGTTTCAATCTTTCCCCATTAGAAAATATCACTTTTAGAGTAAATGCAAACTTTGTACAACTAGTTGAGGGTACGCACAATCTAATAATAGAAGCTAAATCAACAGTAGACCCAAAAATCATTCTTAACTCTACTTTTTCTGTCAGTTACGAAGAACAAGAAACAATTAGAATATCTCCTGATATAAAGTCAACCCCATATAATGGAACAGCAGTATATTCTATTGATTTGGAAAAAGGTGCAACCGAAAGACTTGGAATAGAAATATCAGGGCCAGTCGGCTGGAACACTATATTATACACACCGCAAAACATAACTTTGCTTGAAAACTACGGAATTGTTAACTTCACTTTTAATGAATCCAGCAGAAATCAAGTTTTATATCTAGGTGTTTCTCCGGAAAATCAAATTAATGGAACTATTGGAAAATTTGAAATAAAGATTATCAACTGGGGCACAGAACCAAAATTTGGAATTTTTACATTTATTATTGGTACAATCTTTACTACCCTTATTGCAATTCTTATTGCAGCTCCAATTGGAATTGCATGTTCAATGTTTCTTGCAGAATATTTACCAAATAAATTTAGAAATATCCTTCGTCCAATATATGAACTGCTGGCAGGAATCCCATCAGTTATCTATGGTCTATGGGGCGTTATAACATTAGGGCCTTTTTTGAGTGATACACTCTATCCTTTTTTTACAAATACTATTGGTAAAGTAATACCAATTTTTGAGCCAACGATATATATTGGTCGTGACGTTTTTACAGCATCTATCGTCCTTGCGATAATGATCCTTCCAATAATTATCACACTTTCTGAAGATGCAATACGCTCTGTTAGAAGAGACCTTAAAGAGGGCTCACTTGCACTTGGAACAACCAGATGGCAGACACTTACCAAAATGGTTCTTCCTCAAGCAAAATCAGGAATAACCGCATCAATTATTCTTGCAACAGGTAGAGCTATAGGCGAGACCATGGCAGTTCTAATGATTATGGGGCTTGTAGTAAAGGTCCCCGGTTCACTTTTTGATGCAACTAGTACTATGACTGGAATTATTGCTAGTACTTTTAACTGGGCATATGACATATCCCGTATCCGACATGCTATATTTGCAATTTCATTGATACTTTTTATAATGGTTTTTATACTTAATATCATAATTTTTAAAATAGAAAAAGGCAAATCTAAAAAAGGAAAGAAATCAAGGTTTAATTTCTTTAAAAAAGAAAAAAATATTAAATCATGGTTATTTAAAAAAATAGATTTCAAAAAGAAAAAACAAACTTTTTCTTCGATACATTCTGATGAAAAATTAAAAAGTAAAACAGCTGATTTCTTATCTGAAATTAACCAAACAGCATCAATAAAAAAAGCCCAACTAAAAGAAAAACTTGGATTAACTATGCTTATATCTTTATCTGTACTTGCCTCTTTCTTTCTCTTTTTTATATTATCCGATGTTATAGTTAAAGGCGTACCCGTCTTTAAATTAGAATATGTTTTAGAAATAGAAAGTATGGGTGGAGTGCATGGTGGATTTTTAAATGCGATAATAGGCTCCCTTTATCTAGTAGCAATCTCACTTTTAATTGCAACTCCTCTATCACTTGGTGCAGCAATATACATACAGGAATATGCAAAAAAATCTAATATTTTTACAAGAATAATCATGTTTGCATCAGATACTCTTGCTAGTACTCCATCTATTGTTTATGGTGCTTTTGGTTTTATGTTTTTTATAATTGTTCTAGGTTTTCGATGGTCGCTTCTTGTTGGAGGAATAACTCTTGGTTTTATGATAATTCCACTTATGCTCAGAAGCTCTATTGAATCTATTAAAACTGTTGGTGATGATCTTCGTGAAGGCAGTTTTGCTTTGGGTGCAACTCAATGGCAAACAATTTCAAACGTCGTGATTCCTACGGCAATAGTTGGTATCATAAGTGGTATAATTCTCTCGGTTGGAAGAGCAATTGGTGAGTCTGCCGCTGTACTTCTCACTGCAGGATATGCTCGAGAAGTGCCTACCTCTCTTTTAGATAGAGCACCATCACTTCCTGTTATGATTTATAATTACTTTGAATTTGCTGCAAGGACTCCTTCACTTATGGACAAATTATATGCTGTAGCACTTGTTTTAATCGTAATTGTTTTAATCCTTAATGCTATCGCAAGACTAATCGGATATAGATATTCCAGAATGATGAAGAATTAAGATTAGACCTTATTGCTATATAGATTATATGGATAACTCTTTTTTAATTGATACAAATCATTTAATCTAAAGTGAAATAAATGTCCCCATTAAATATTAGAAAAAAATATGCAATTTTGATTATTCCGGCATTAATTTTAATTCTATTGCTTGTATCGTTACAACTAAATCAAGGTTCGGAACAAGTAAAACAAAACCATGTTGCAATTATTCAAACAAACATTGGTAACATAACAATAAAACTCTTTGATGATGTTGCTCCAAAGGCAATCAGCAGATTTATTAATCTTTCAAATAATGATTTTTACAATGGAACAATAATTCACCGAGTATTCCCCGATTTAGCTATTTATAGTGGTCAATATAACATAGATGGCGAGCTAAAGGAATTTTCTTATGGAACAATACCTGTTGAAACAAATCCAAATGTAAAACATATTCCTGGAACAATCTCAATGCTAAGAGCATCTGATGACGATACTTCCATAAGGTGTCAATTTCTAATCTGCTTAGATAATATAAGCTCACTTGATGGAAAAAACACGGCTTTTGGGATAGTAATAGACGGTTTGGATTTAGTATATGAGATATCAAATTATCCACATGATGATCAGTATAGTGATGGAAGCGGAAGACCTGTAGGTGGTCCATGGGATGTAATAATAAACAAAATAAAGATACTAACTAATGAGGAATATACGCAGCTAAGCCACGCTTTATAGAATAGAGATATTTCTTGGAATGGAGAATGAAATGTATTTAATAATAGGAGCAATTCTATTTTCAATTATAATTACATCTGTAGTAGCTACACTTTTAATCTTGTATAATCATAGTAAACTTGCAAGATATGCAATAATTGCCTTATCAGGGATGGTAATGATTGCACATGGCAGTAGAGTTATCGCTCAAACTATTATTTTTCCTGATAGTTATTATAAACCTGGTTTTTTTGATTTAATTTTTGACTGGCTTACCTTAATTATCCTTGGTATTTTTGTTGCATGGTTTGGCTTTGGACGATTTTATTTGTACGAAAAAAAATTGTTTGATAAAACAAAGAAGTAATATTTTTCTTTTTGACATTTTGACACATTAGTTTTATATAATGATTATGTCAAAGAGTAACATGATATCAATGATTTTGAGAAGGGAAAAAATAAAAACAATTTTGCTTGTGATATCTGGCGGCATCATGTTTGCCCATGGTGCAAGAATGATGTATCAAGGCATTTTCAGGCCAAACAGTTATTATCCTGCTCCAACACCCGCAACTATCGATTTTTGGTTTGACTGGACAACACTTCTAATACTAGGAATCATAATTTTTTATTTTGGAATAACTGCTTTTTATAATAATCAGACTATCACTTATAAAAACAGAAAAAATGTTTAATTTTTAAAAAATCCTTTTTTCCTGACAAACATAACAAAAATTGTTTCTGCAACAATTATTATTGCACCAATGAGAATTATTGGTAAAAACTTTAGATTGCTTTCTCCAATCAACTCCGCGATACCATTTAAGAAACCTTCTCCTTTGTTTCCTTTTGAAACAAGTGTAGTATTTGCCGATTCCTCAGTCCATTCATAAACAGTTTTTTCTTTACTGTCATAAATATAATCCCATTCTTCGTCAGTATCTGAATTAACCCAGTAATAATGAGTATGCCTTTCTATTTCATTGTCCTTTTTTAATTTCATATTAAAAAATGAGTCATAATAATTATCATCATTTTTATCAACAAAATAACCTTTTATCAAATCATCAATTTCCAAGACTTTTACTTCTAAAAATACCATAATAGAGCTTTTATCAGATTCAAATTCTTCGTCCTCTACTCTTGCTGTTATAATATAAATTCCTCTCTGACTATATTTATGAAAACCTGTGTAAAAACCCTCATTTGTAAAATCTGAATAATCTACCCATCCGTCACCCCAATCTATTGTAAATTTTATAGAATCTCCATCAGGGTCAGATGATTCAACTAAAATAGCATAGTTTTCACTAAGTTTTGCTTCTTTGTCTGCAGTAATGGTAGGTGTTGTTGGAGGATCATTTTTTTCTTTAATTTTTATTGTGATGATATCAGTGTCTTGCTCACCTTCATTATCAGTTACTCTTAAAGATACTTTATAATCTCCAATGGATTCATAAGTATACGATGGCCTGCCTCCAAGTTCTTCACGCCAACTATCATTTTCAAAAAACTTCCAATCATATTTTACAATTGATTGTTTCCCCTCATCATTATCATGGCTGTTTGATCCATCAAAGAACACTTTTATGCCTGGCTCCCCTCTAAAAGGTCCTGAAATTGTTGCAGTAGGAGAGTAATAGGTCTCATTTTCAGTTGAGTTTTCTGCATCATCGTCATCGTCACCCGTGGAGGTTCCACTTGCTGTTTCAAAGTTCCATACAGGGCTTTCTTTTGAAAGACCGTTTGGATCTCTTGCTATAATCTTCCAATAATATACAGTATTTTCATCAAGAGTACCTGGACTGTAGATATTGCTTGTCTGATTCTTTTTAAAGTCAATATTTTCAGAATTCTTATCAAAATACACTGAATATGTAAGGACGTCCCCATCAGGGTCAGAGCAACTCCAGCTAAGGGTTTTAGATAAACTTACAACACCGGAGTTATTAGAAGGATTTGGAGCATATGGCACTACAGGTGCATCGTTTACAGGAAAGATTTGTATTGTAACAACGGCGATATCAAATCCGCCTTTTGCATCTGATACTTTATATCTGAAACTATCTTCTCCATTAAAATTACTCGTTGGTTCATATTTAAACGAACCATTTGTATGTAAAGTTAATTTTCCATCTGAAGCATCATCATCTAATGTACATGTTAATGTATCTCCATCTGAATCAGAATCATTAGAAAGTACGCCTTCTATTTCGTTTACATATAATGTTTCATCCTCGTCTATTTCATAAAAATCATTATTTGCAACAGGGGGATTATTTACAATATTTATACTAAAAAGTGCGTCATCAGAATCAGATAATCCTTCTGTATCTGTGGCAGTAAACGTTATTGTTTCTTGCCCAGTCCAAGTCAAAAAGGGCGGTGTAATTGTTGCAATGTTTGCTGTGCCAATTGATACCTGCAAATCAATATTTCCACTATACGCCCATGTGAGATCATTATCTGAATCTTCAACATCTGAAACATAATCATTTAGATTTATTGTTGAAAAATACTCGCCTTGATTAATTGTTTGATCAGCAATATTTAAAACATCAGGCGGGTCATTTATACAGTTAATTGTAACACCCACTACTGCAGTATCAGTACCACCATTTCCATCTGAGATAGTATACAAAATACTATCGCTTCCACAATAATTATCATCTGGAGAGTAATAGATATAATTTTCATCAAAAGTTACAGTTCCATGCAAAGCAGAGCCTGCTGAAGTAATAATGACACTATCTCCATCTGAATCATAATCGTTTTCTAAAACATTGAATGGATTATCAGAAGAATCTTCAGAAACAGACTTTATATCATCATTTGCAACAGGATTATGATTTACATCGGTTACTGAAAAAATTGCATCATCAAAACCAAAAAGACCACCTGCGTCGGTTACAGTAAATCTTATTGTTTCTTCTCCAACCCACTCTAAATTAGGTTTGCTGACCGTAACAATATGATTTGTATCAATTGAAACATCAAGCTCCGAATTACCACTATATATCCAAATAAGTTCATCTTTTAAGTCATCAATATCAGTTACATAATTATCTAAATCAAAAGAAGAAAAATCCTCTCCTTCTTGCTTATTCTGATTAGGGATGTTCTTTACAACAGGAGCATCATTAATACACTCGACTGTAACATAAACAGTAGCTGTATCAAAACCATCTTCTCCATCAGATATAGTATACTCAAAAATATCGCTTCCACAATAATTATCATCTGGAGAGTAATAAATGTAATATTCATCAAAAGTTACAGTTCCATGCAAAGCATCATATGTGCTGTCAATTAAAAGGGTGTCTTCATCTATGTCTATATCATTTTGCAAAACATTGAATGAATTATCAGAAGAATCTTCAGATACAACAAAATAATCATCAAATGCAACTGGATTGTTATTTTCTCCTCTTTTTGTTGTAAATTCCCAAACATCTCCTCTTTTACACTCATCATGTTCATCCCAAGCAACTATCTGCCAGAAATACTGAGTTTGATGTTCAAGCTCTCCAGGATTAAAACTCAAATCAGTTTGGTTATCTGAAACCTTTAATAAAGAATGTGAGTTTGTTCCAAAATAAACATCATAAGTAATAAGATCTCCTTCAGGGTCTCCACCATCCCATAAAAGATCAACTAGTATATCAACAGAATTATTTCCATTAAATGGAATAGGATTATAAGGCTTAAAAGGCGGATTATCCTTTTCCCAGCCATCATTTTTTTTAAATGGATATGCATCAAAAACATATCCAATACTGTATGCATCATCTATTATACCATCACTCCCGGGCTTATCTTGACTTAATCCATGGTATTCATCTACTCCACTATATCCACTCCAGTAGTTACCACCCGATGGATATTTATCATTCCAAATGTTTTGACCAGAGCCCTTAGCATGAACATTATTTTCAGCAAAATTATTATGATAAACAGTAAAACCTTTGGTTAAAAATACAAGACCAACACCGATACTATTTTTCAAAAAAAGGTTTTCTCTAATAATATTTCCTGAAGAAATCATGCTAAAAAATGACCATATGCCAAAAAAATTATTTGAAAAATTATTGCATTCAATGATGTTATTTTCTACATTTAATGAAAAAAACAACCCTATATTACAATCAAATATTTGATTATTTGAGATATTTGTATCAGATCCTTTTACTAAGATGCCTATGCTTAATTGGTTAATAACGCAGTTAGAAATTTTTGTTTTATCTGAAGAAATTAAAATACCATTTGAAAGAGTTAGAAAGGATTTCTTTCCTTTTATATTAAAGTTAGAAAGTGATACATCATGGACATTAATAGAAATTAAATATTTTCTAAAATCACCTGTTATAATTGTATTTTTTTTGTTTTCCCCAACTAAGTTAATTTTTTTGTCAACAATTATTTGCTCTTCATAAGTTCCATTATATACAAAAATTGTATCGCCATCATCTGCATTGTCAATAGCTTCTTGTATGCTGTTATAATCCGCGCCTCCGCTATCATCAACATATATAAAATTGGAAGTTCTAACAAGGTTGCTTCCAACAACCGGAACTAATACAAAATTTGCTACAAATAACAATAATAAAAAAGTTAGAATAAACTTGTTTTTATACAAATTAGCACTCATTCTTTTTTTCTTCCCCATTTTATAATAATACATAAGAATAAAATTTATACAAAATGATTGCCAATATAATCTATATAAACTATTTACCAAAATATAAGGTAAAACTGATATGTAATTTATTTTGACAATCTTTTAATGATTCAAGTAAATTATTACACGTAAGGCAAAGGCAATAGAAGGCTAGAATGGTTTCAAGGGAGGAACATTCCTCCCGTCAGAAAACCATACAAATAGATAGGAGACCAAGCATATGGTAAAAGACAACTGGATAGAAGACAAAATAAGCAAAATGGAGGCAAAACGCTTAGAAAACAAATGGACAAACAAACATGAAGAACAACTTCAATACCTCCTGCAGATATACAGAACAGGAGATTTTTCAACATACAATATGAAACAGATAAACGAGCGTCTTGCAAATATTTCAAAATAATATCTTTTTTTGTAAATTTTACTTACTAAAACATCAACACTTATATAGAAAATATAGATTATATACCACTATATAAGCTATTTAGAGATGGGATGATGGTTAAGAGATTAAAAATAAAAAATGCTAGGAAAAATTTCTTATTTGCAGCATTCTTCTTATCGGGGGTAATAATGATAGGTCATGGAGCAAGAATGATATATCAAGGATTATTCAAACCAGATAGCTATTACCCTGCACCAACACCAGGAACTGTTGATTTTTATTTCGATTGGTTAACACTACTAATCTTGGGAATAATAGTTCTTAGTTTTTCGATATATACATTTTATTATATGCAGGAGAAAAAACAAAAGAGTAAAAAAGAAGAAAAAATGTTTTTGAATCCTAGCTAAGCAATATTTTTGTAAATTCGAAGAGAATACTTATTAAATTGTTTTATAACATGAAAAAAGCATAAATTAATGAAAAAAATTATAAACTCCCTCAGTCAGGCATGACAACTGTTGAATCTTTCCATTCTTTTGTAGCTTCAATGAACCAACTAGGTTCTTGGCCTTTTTTAAACCAATTGGGCATATCCATTTATACGCAATGTTCTGCACCTTACAATCAGACGACTAGAACATATT
>CAZQXW010000002.1:0-91813 GCA_964597365.1 uncultured Thermoplasmatales archaeon
CTGCTTTTACTTCTCCATAATATTTAACAAGGTTTGTAACCTCAACTGCAACCATATCCATTCTCTCCTCATTTTTAACAGGTTTTTACAGCTGTTCCAAATGCAATTATTTCTGCTGCAGAGCCCATTGTCTGAGCTGTTGCATAACGCATTCCAACCACAGCATCTGAACCTAGTCTTTCTGCGTCTGCAATCATCCTCTGCATTGCAGTTCTTCGTGCTTCTTCCATCAGTTCAGTATATCCTTTATTTTCACCACCTATAAGTGTTCGTCCTGCTGCACGAAGATCTTTACCTATATGTTTTGTTTGAACGCAGCTACCGAATACAACTCCTAGTACTTCTTTTATTTGCCTTCCGGGCAGATTTTCAATAGTTGTAACCATCATTGTTTTTTTCCCTCCTAATTATATTCAAATCCACATTTAGCACATTTATAATTCTTACCATCAAACCTTAGTTTTTCACTACCGCAATCTGGACAAGTGCCAAGTACTCTTTCTTCAAGAGCACGAACGCGTTTAAGTTCTTTTTCTGCAAGTTGGGAAAGGTTTATCCATTTGTTTTTTTTCCACCATTTCCAGACTTCATCATCCAGTGTTATTGTTACCTTTTTCAATTTATCATATCCTTTTCTTGCTAAAACTCCTTTTTATTAAACAGCAAAATTGATAACGACATCAATGCAACGGTAATTAATACTCCCAAGATTAGAACAATTGTAAATGGATTTTCTATATCTAGTACGAATGGAATTATTGAAGGAATAGATGATACATAATTACCACCAAATATCACTATTAGAACTCCTACAACAATTGAGGGAGAAACAATACCTATTAACACTCCTACGGCGCTAGAAATTGCGATTACTGAAAGGGTCATTATGAATGGCTCGAATATGTTTTCCAGTATGATTTCAAAGGGAATTGTTGATTCATAAAAATCAAACATGAGTCCTAAAACTATTGCCAGAATGCATGCTAATGAGACGCAGATGTATGCTGCTAAAAACTTTGAGACTAAAATATGCCAGCGTTTCAGAGGCCGTATAAGAAATAAATCGTATACTCTTGTATCTTTTTCATTGATTATGTTTACAGTCAGCATAACTGATGCAAGAAGACCTCCTATGCTTGATACTAAAAGTGATACAAAGATCGAAAGCGACATATCCGCATCTTGAGATGAAATATGAATTAAAAGCGCCAATATAGGGAGACCTATCCACAAGAAAATCATGGCTTTTGATTTGTAAAATCCTGTTAGCTCATCCTTAAAAATTAATGCAAAGCTCATTGTTTTTTGCCCCCTTGTCTAAGATAATATTGATACACTTCGTCAAGTGTAGGTGATGTTGGAGAAATGCTTCTAATGCGACAATTGTTTTTGAGCAATGTTTTTATTATATTGTGTATGATCTCATCGTAGCTTGCTGTTTTTTCGATGTTTACTAATATTTTTTCAGATGTTTTTTTTACAATATTTTGTACACCTGTGATATTTTCTATCTCTTTGAATTTATCTGATTTTTTGGAAAAGATAATCTCAATTTGTTTTTCTTTTACAAACTCTGATTTAAGTTCATCAAGCGCCCCAATCTTTATGACTTTACCCCAGTCTAAAATACAAATCCTTGTCGCAACATCCTGTACGTCTCCAAGGATGTGTGATGAAAAAAATACGGTTGTACCTTTTTTACTCAGATCTCTTAATATTTGCTTAACTTGGTATCTGCTTTCAGGGTCAAGACCGTTTAATGGCTCATCTAAAATAAGTAAACTAGGATTATGCAAAACAGCTTGTATGATCCCGACTTTTTGAATTGTCCCTCCTGATAATTTGTTTATTTTTTTATTCTTGGATTTGCTAAGTCCCATTATTTCCAATAGTTCATCTATTCTAGGCTGTATGCTGTCTTTTTGCATTCCTGAAAGTTTTGCAAATGTCGTGAGTGTATGATTTAGCGTTCTCCATTGTTGAAAAGCTACTTGTTGGGGTAGATAACCTATAAATTTATGTGCTTCCGATTTCTGATCTGGCATCTCATAACCGTTTATTGTGACTCTCCCGCTTGTCTTGTTTAAAAGTCCTACTAGTATTTTTATCGTAGTAGTCTTACCAGCGCCATTGGGTCCTATGTATCCAAATATTTCTCCCTTGTTTATATCAAAAGAAACATCATTTAATGCAAGAATGTCTTTGTATTTTTTTGATATATTTTTTATTTGAACTATTTTTTCCGCGGGTACATCGCTTTTCGTCTCTTGAAATGTAAATTTTCCAACTGTGCTACACTCAGGGCATTTAACATGTACAGTTTCACCAGAGGTGCCTGTAATTGTAAGTATTTCGCCGCAGTTTGTGCATTTAATTTTCCTTTCCATATTCCTTCATCCATAGTTCTTTTATTTGTCTGTACCCAAAATAGGCTATGAAGCCTAGTGAAATTATGACAAATTCTATCGAGTACCATTCAATTATCGTTGTAGGTTTAATGTATGTAGAAATTACCGGTATCATTCCATCTAATAATGCTTTAAAGCCAATTGATATGAATAGATATTTTTTATCTTTAGATTTTATTGCATAAAACACTAAAATTGTTGTAAAAACATGTATTGCAATTGTCGCAAATCTTTCAACTATTGCAACACCGACCATCCATGTAGGTTGATTTAATTGTGACATTAGAGCACTTTGCTGTTCTTGAGGGATGGTATTTATTAGTTCAGGTGCTAAAACGAATGCTAAAATGTTAATGAAACTTAAAAAACCAATTGCAACTGCTTCCAAACAACCAAATCCAATTCCAAAAGCTGTTGCTTGTTTAAATTTCATATTCTTAAGTTTTGTTTTAATTGCTGCAAAGTATGTAAGTCCGCTTTCTAAAAAACCTGTTCTAAGTCCTAGATATAAACCATAAACTATTATAGCCATTGTTCCTGAAAAATATGAAATAAATGTGTTAGTGATCGTCAGATCCATCATGGCTTTTATGCTAATTGCAAGAAGCCATACTGCTGCACCAAATGCGAAGTATTTTACAGGAATTTTTTCTTTTCTCCAGTAATATATGGGAATTAAGATGCCTAACGTCATCATTCCTAATCCAGATAATAAAAGCAGATCATTTACCATTCTTTTTTCTCCTTATCTCAGAGAGAGGTTTTTTAAAAATGTATATCAATTGATTTTCTTTCATAATCTACACACCTTTATACGTATTAGCACGTATTAGCATGTATTTGCTAGTATATAAAACATGCTGGTGAAAAGTGAAAAATTTTTGATTATGACGTTTTTTTAGTTATATACTTAGAGTTCATCAGTTGTGCAACTGCCATATAATTCGGCTTGAATGTAAGTGTTTTACCTGTTTTATAATGCTTAGTGTTTTTACCAAGATTATACACGGTAAGATCTGATGTTGTTCCAAGAAAACTAACGTTTTTATCTTTTGGAGTTATATTTTGATTATCAACATCAACAACCCCAAAATCAACAAGTGCTTTATACTCCATTTGAATCTTGTCGTTTTCTTCTATTACTTCAGCATGACCAACGTTTCCTTCACCTATGACTCCATCCGGAACTGTTTCTTTTTTCTCAAGTTCTACAATATTTCCAAGAAACTCAAAAGCATTTGTTGAAAGCCTGTCAAATTTTTTATTTGTAAGAGGAGTTGTTCCAAGAAATGCAGCTTCTCCTATACGAAGATGATTTACTTGTTTTGGAAGTTTTCCTTTAGAAAGAAGTGGTAGAGTAATTGAGCTTCCACCAGAGACTAAATTAATATCCTTTTGAAAACGCATCTCTATTAACTGTTCATATAAACTGAGCTGAATGAGTTTATCATAAGTTGGCTCAATTCCATACATGCAACCTAAGTTTGTACCCAGGCCAATTACCTCGATATTTGAGAGATTAAAAACTTTTGAATAAAAATCTAAAAATTTCTCTCGCACAACACCTTCTCTTAGCTCACCCATTTCAATCATTATTATAACTTGATGTTGCACGCCCTGATTTTTTGCTTCTTCATTTAGACTAATTATTGTATTATAATCGGTATTCAAAGAAATATTTGCATATTTTACAACACTTTTGATATAAGATTTTGCAGGCGGCTTTAGATACATCGTGACAATGTCTCTTTTAACTTTTTTTATGTTTCTTAGATTTGAAACCCTTGAATCTGCGATAGAATGAGTGTGAAGAACTTCTTCAGAATTTAGGACTTTTTCAAGGGTTTTTTTATGACCTCCTAATACTTTTGTTACAAGAGACCACTCTTTATTGTGCTTGTCCATAAGCTCATTTATTTTTCCTATATTCTGAATAATCCTTTTAGGATATATCTTTAGATAAGCCATATTCAAGTATCCTTTTGTTTATATCTCATTTCAGCATATTTTGATTTAAAACCAACTTTTTCATAGAGTTTTACAGCAGGATTGTCATATTCGACGTGTAGTGCTACATCACCTGAGCATTCATCAAAAATCTTTTCAAGAAGTTTTGTTCCTATGCCTTTTCCTCTACAATCTTCATGTGTTGTAATATATACCAGTATATGTTGAGGAATATAACCTGACATGCCAGTATTATTTATTACTACCCCGCCTACTACTTTATCATCGTTTAGAGCAATTAATACAAAGCCACCTTTTCCTTCTTCTTTTGAAAATGCATAATCTACTGCTTTGTTTATATCTACTTTTTTGTCACCATATTGTCCTAGATGATGATGTAAAAAATCAATGAACTCATTTCTAGGTATTTCTTTTGGGAAATCCTTATTCTCTTCAACTTTTACAATGTCTACCATAATTATCACAATCTAAAAAACTAGTTCTAGATGTTTTTTCTAGAATTAACCGCCATATTTTAAATCATTTACTAGTTTAGTAAATATCATACTTTCTCATAGTTATAAAGTGTATCTTTTACTTAATATTTTTGGGAAAAAAAGAATTTTTTTATTAAATATCATTGGGAGATGTTAAATCTATAAGATATGGCTTTAGTATTTTTCTCACAACAGCCATCCATAAAATTGCTCCTAAAATAAATAAAATCGTAATATTTGTCCACTGGTTAATAACAAGCCCGAGAGAGATTCCTGCAGCAGGCGCGTGCTCGGTGTTTGTAATAGTCATTAGAAGAATTGACACACCAACTGCAAGTGCTCCAAAGAAAATCAAACTAGTATTTTGATTTAAAAACAAAATTTTTGCAGGATCGCTAGTAGATATGAAATAAAATATTATTCCTACGACAATTCCAATTATGTATCCGCCTATCAGTCTTCTAGGATAAGAAGAATACATATGAGGCATTGTAAATACGATAAACGCGCTAGCTCCAAGTGCTGCAATAATCGCAGTTTCAGTTAAGACGTTTAAAAATATAAGGACTGCAAGAAGGGTTAGTGTTGCAAGAAAACATTGTAATATATAACTTGACAAATGAGTTCTTACTTTGTCATCAATGATTTTCATGTATATTCTCTTCCTTTTTTTATAGCCATTTTTTACGTTTGAAATAAAAAAGCATTGAAAAACTTACTAAAATTATTACTATCCAAACCATTGGATATCCAAGTTTCCAACCAAGCTCCGGCATATTTTCAAAATTCATGCCATATACACCTGCAATAAAAGTAAGTGGTATGAAAATTGCGGCAAAAATTGTTAGCACTTTCATGACTTCATTCATTTTGTTACTTACACTGCTCATGTATATATCAAGCATACCTGAAACCATGTCTCTGAAGGTCTCAACTGTATCTATAACTTGTATAGTATGATCATAAACGTCGCGTAAAAACACGTTTGTAGTTTTTCTAAAAAGTCTTGATTCGTCGCGAACCAAAGCATTAATTACCTCTCGTAATGGCCAGACAGATTTTCTAATGTACACCATCTCGCGCTTAAGATTGTAAATCTTCTGAAGTATTTTAGGTGAAGGATCTTCCACAACTACTTCTTCCATGTCTTCGATTCTTTCACCTATTTTTTCCAGTATTGCAAAATAATTGTCAACAATCGCGTCAATTAATGCATAAACTAGGTAATCTGCTCCCATCTTTCTGATACGGCCTTTATTGCTTCTTATTCTTTCTCTAACTGCATCAAATACGTCTCCTTTCATCTCCTGAAAAGAAATAACCCCACTTCGGGTTAGAATAAAACTTATCTGTTCAACTCTTGTCTCGTGTTTTACTTCGTCATAATGAAGCATTTTTAAAACTAGAAAAACATATTTTTCATGATCCTCGATTTTTGGACGTTGGTCAGTATTTACGATATCTTCCAATACAAGGGGATGAATGTCGAAGTTTTTACCTATTTTTTCTACTATACCCACGTCTTGAACTCCATCTACATTAACCCATGAAACACTGTTTTTTTTGTTAAAAGAGAAACACTCGTCAACATTTTTGCAAACAATCTCTTTTAAATCACGGCTGTTGTAATCAATAACAGTAATCTCTGTCTTTTCTGTTTTTTTATCACCAATATGGATTAGTGTTCCAGGGGGAAGACCTTTTGTTTTAGAAGATTTTTTTATAAACCTTGCCAAACTTTCACCCACTATTTCTTTATATTATATATCTTTCTAATAGGCCAAGAAATCTCTATGTTTTCTTTATTGTAACGCTCTTTTAAAGCTTTTATAAACTCGTTTCTAACAGTAAACCTATCCAGAGGCTTTTCAACTCTTAGAATTGCAATAAAGTTTATATTTGAATCACCAAACTCACGATACCTAAAAGCAGGTTCAAAGTCTTTTACTGCTCCTTTGGTATTTTGTTGTATTTCTTTTGCAACATCAAGAGTTACTTTTTCAACTTTTTTAAGATCTGATTCATAAGCAACGCCACATGGAACCCAGATGGAGAGGTCCTGTTTCGGCATCGAATAGTTTATTATGTTACTTTCAGCAAGTTTGTTGTTTGGTATTATCAAGAGATTATCTGTAAGCATAAGAATGCGCGTTGATCTCCAACCAATATCTTCTACAATGCCCATTGTATCCTTATCTAGTTCTATGAAGTCGTTGACACGTATTGGTTGATCTGATATCAGATGAACACCTGCAAAGAAATTAGAAAGTGTGCTTTGAAGTGCAAGACCTATTGCAAGTGCACCAAGCCCTACACCAGCTACAAGAGGCGTTATGTCTATCTTAAAATAACTAAGAATGACGATAAAACCTAGTATAAAAATGATTGCTGTAAACATTTTGTTGATAAGGCCTGGGGCTTTATCATAATTTTTAACAACTTTCATCCAACCCATCATCAAAACAGATACGATTCTGGAAATCAGAAATGCAACGGCGATGGTTATAAACACAAAAAATAGTGCGTCGAGTACTAAGAAAATATTTCCTTCGAGATTAAAACTGCATAGGCTGCATGTATTTGTAATTGATAGTGTTTTAAGCGAGGTATAAAGACCTATTAGAAAAACTAGCAATAAAACTGGTTTTAAAAGACGTTTTATTATATAGCGCCCGTAACCCTTCTTTGTCCTTGCAGCTCTTCTGGCTATAACCATTAGTACTAGATATGAGATGCTTACTAGGACAATAGTTCCGATTAAAATTACTAAGAAACGTAGATACTCATTTTGAATAATATTTTCAAGCGCTGATACCAAACTACCTCACCCTTTACAAGCTATTTGTTAATAGATGTAGAGATAAAACCTTTTCCTTATATAAAACATTTAAAAACGTTATAAATCTAAGTAAACCGTCAGTTTACCACTATATACTTAGTTTACTAATCTATCCTTTGATAAAAAAATAATATTTATATTACTTTAGCTGTTAACATATAGCTGTAACTTGAGGATGGGTGCACATGGGAAAAGTAATTTCTCTTAAATTAACAAAGCAAGAAGAAAGAATAGTTAGAAGATTGAACAAAGAAGGTATTACAAACAGTGAGCTTTTACGGGCAGCTCTTTGGGATTATTTTAATCCATCAAAGAAAACTCCTGTCAAAGAAGAAAAGAATACTAATACTTTGGATGAAGAGATTAAATCTAAATATGAGCAGGATAAACAATTCTTTTATGATACGCTATATCGCCTAAATAATGAAGTAACTTTTTTACGAAAACAAAATACCGAATTAAAAGAAGAATTTTCTGAGGAAATAACTCGATTGAGAAAACAAATGTCTGGTGATACTAAATCGTTTTATCCAAAAAGAGCGGAAACAAATTCTGGAGAAAAATATAAATTTGACGTTCGAAAGGACATAGATGAACTTCTTAATAGGCAATAATAAAAAGCTTCTTAGTTTATTTATATTTTTTATATTCGCCATGAATATAACAATACTAGCGAAACTTTTATATAAATGAGCTATATAAATAAATAGTAATATGCCAGGAAGTTTACTACCAATAGGGCCAGTTGTTATCGCAATATATGAGCTCTTAAGAAGAAGATAAGAATAAGACAAACATATATCAATGAAATTTTGCTTTCGATTGGTATCATTTCAAAATCTATTTAAGTTTATTTTTGATATTTTTAGAGCAGAGCTGACTAAGATGGATAGAAAAGAGGGTGTCAAGTTTTTTATGGAGCAAGTTCCGGCTTTATCTCGTTGGCAGACTGCAATTCCAACTTATTTGTCTCAAATGGTTCTTTTTATTTTTGTTTTATTGTTTTTTTATTTGATTAGCAAAGTTACTTGGTATGGTGCTATAATTGGTCAGTTGATAGTGGCTTTTTTAGCAACTATCCCTTACAGGTATATTGTAAAAAATAGTGATAAAATTAGGAAAAAATATCATGAAAAATACAAAGATCTCGCAGGTCAAAAATTTTGGTATCACTACGAATCATATACCGTACCTCTGCTTTCTTCTTCACTTTATTTCCCCTTGATTTTAAAAACAGATTATTTTTTACCAGCTATAGCCGAACTTCCCAAACATTTTACAACAGAAACACTTTTTCCGATTTATTTAGCAATTCCTCTAGGTATTTTTCTTTGCATAATGGGTTTGACTATTAGAAAACCATCGGGGGGGTTTGAGGCAGATGTTGAAGGATATTTTTATGTTCTTTATCCTAAAAAAGGAAATTTGATTACTGGAGGTAAGTATAAATATGTTCGAAACCCGCGATATCTTGGCAGGGGTTTGCTTGTAATAGGTTTAGGTGTTTTAGCCAATAATATTTTGGCAATTTTTGTCGCAATTATTCATTTTGCTGCTTTTGCGTCTTTGATTCCATCAGAGGAAAAAGAGCTTATGAAACGTTTTGGTGATGATTTTGAGGAATATAAAAAAAGAGTGCCTGCTTTAATACCAATAATCAAAAAAAGATAGTTTTATTTTCGAATATTTTAGGTTCCAGGAACTATAAAATCGCTGTTTCTCATGAAATGAGGATCAACATATGCACTAATTGATACTGGAAATGATTGGCGAGTGCCTGCTATCGAAAAATCCCCTTCTATCGTGAGTATTATCCAATCGGGAAGAATCTTTCCTGAACCTGAAAAAAGATAGTCAAGATAGGGGATGAGAATCTGGGTTTTGATACATATTGTTTTACGTGGTGTAAGATTGCATGTTTGCATTTCTTCTGAACCAAGTATCAAATTTTGTTCTCCATCAAGTCTTGAAATACTGCAAACTATGTTTTCTCCAACTAATGGTACTTCTGAAGGGTTATACATTTTGAAACCAACTGTGCCAAGAAGACCATTTAATGTAAATTTGAATTGAACAGGAAGACTTACAGTGATACTGTCGTTTTCAAATATGAAACTCTTAATTTCTGGTATTTGAAAAGCAGTATCTGCAGAAAACGAAATATTCTTGCTTATACCTGCAACTTTTACACCCGCAATACCAGATACATTAATCCAAAGAGTTTCTGCATCAAGTGCATCAAATTCAAGCAATCCTTTTGATGAAAAAACTTCAGAGCTTTTAGGACTTATAGTACTACCATGAACTTCTATTTCGCCTACTATTTCTTTTTCTTCTGTAAGTATATCTAAAATAAGGGTATCAATATTAAATTCAAAACCTGTCGGGTTATAAATATCGATCGAGGCACTAAAATTTACCCCTCTCCGGATTACCTTATCAAACTTAAAATCAATATGAACATCTGGAGGAATTATTTCATCAATTAGTTTTTCAACAGAAGCAATTGCTGTGATTTTTAAAGGAACAGTTTTGGTGATAAAACCTAGGATATTTACTCCAACTACAGTTGAAACAGTACTTTCTATAACTCCAAAATCATTGCTTTGGAAACCAAATTCATCAGTTGAATTGAAACTTTTTTGACTATTTGGCGGAATCTTTCCGCCTTCTATAAGTATACTTCCGATGTCTTTTCCATCTCTTGTTTTGCTTAAAATTTCTAAATCTGAAACAATTAAGTCAAAACCATTTGGATTTGATATTTCAATGCAGCTTCCGAGTTTTATTTCTTCAGAATTTACGTCTAAAACATCGATATTGATTGTTATTTCTGGAGATTCAAATAATTGTATGTCTGCCACTAGGAAAGATGCAAAAATTAAGTTTATTATTACCAATATCATCAGTAAAATCTTAAGTTTTTTCATTTTTATTCCATGTGCTTTATTTATATATGCTATATAACTATAAAAATATTCTTATTAAATTTATATCTAAATTTTGTGATATAAGATTATTAATACTAGAAAGAAAATATCCCTAAAAAAATCCAAATTTGGGGGTTGAAATAATCGAGCTTGATTTAATCCTAATACTGCTATACCTATCTCTTGTAATTGTTTTCTTTTTATTCATGGAATTTGTTGCATGGTTCCTGCATAAATATTTAATGCATGGTTTCGGCTGGTATCTTCATGAAGACCACCATAGGTATACAAAAGGAAAACTGGAAAAAAATGATATATTCGGCGTATTTTTTGCAGCAATATCATTTTTTTTAATACTTACAGGCACACTTGCAAATTTTGATATAAGAGTTCCAATAGGTATAGGTATAATGTTATATGGAATTGGATATTTTCTTGTGCATGATACCTTCTTTCACAAAAGAATCAAAATTAAATACCGGCCAAAAAGCAAATACATGAAAAGAGTACTCAATGCTCATTCAGTTCATCATCAAAAAAGCAAGGCACATGAGGGAGTATGCTTCGGGTTTTTATATGCAAGCAAAAAATACGAAACCAAGGAATAAATAAATTATAGTCACAAGCTTTAAACACGTGTTAATCTTACCCTGTTTCTGCTAAAATGATTATTGTTAAAAACCTCACTAAGAGATATGGGAAAATTGTTGCGCTTGACAATGTAAATTTTAATTTTGACAACTCTCAAGTGTTTGCTATAATGGGTGAAAACGGCGCTGGAAAAACGACTCTTCTTAAGATATGTACAGGGATACTTACTTATACAAATGGCCAAGTATTAATCGATAATTATTCTATTGCAAATAATTCAATAAAAGCAAGAGAAAACCTTGGATACTTACCGGAAATGCCTGAGATGTATGATCGTCTTACAGGAAGAGAATTCTTATTTTACATAGCATCTCTTAGAAAACTAAAAAATGCAGAAGAAAAAATCGATGAAATTACAGAAAATATAGGAATAAAAAAATCTTTGGATTATGAACTAGGAACCTATTCAAAAGGCATGAAACAGAAAATCTCAATTACTTCTGCTATAATGCATAATCCACCTAACCTTTTATTGGATGAGCCTGTGTATGGCCTTGATCCACTTACTTCCAAAAAAATCCAGGAATTTATAAAACAACAGAAAGGAACAACTATTATTGCAACGCATTCAACAAAACTTGTGGAAGAAGTAGCGGACAGTGTTTATATTCTTGAAAATGGAAATGTAACACTTTTTGACAAAGTAGATGCTCTTATGAAAAAATATGGTAGCATGGAAGAAGCATATTTTGAAAATCATGGGAAGAAAATTTTAAATGTTTGAAACGACAAAAATAGTTATAAAAAATAACAAACGAGATCTTATTTCTAAGATAAACGAATCACCGATTCTTTATTTCTTTTTCTCACTTATCATGCTTTTTTCAATCATAATGTTTTCATTTTTAACATATTATCTTCAAGCGGTAGATACAGGCCTGGAAATAAAACTTCAAGACGTATTTGTAATGATATTTTTTGTATTTATGGCAAAATCAGGGGTAGATTTTTTTAAAAACTATGTAAAACCAGGAGAAGTTACATATGCTCTTTCAACACAAATTGAGCATAAAAAAACAATTTCTGAAATATTTTACGCAGTTTGCCTATCAAATCTTTTTATGTGGTTTTCACTTTCGGCACTTTTTATCTCGTTTTTGCTTATTCTTCCAGTTGATATTGCTTATCCATTTGAATATTTTTATTTTAGTATAGGTGCAATGACTTCTATTGTTGTTGGTTCTACAATTGTAATTAACTTTTTTTCAAATAACCGACTAAGACTTTTACCTTCGGCAATAATTCTTGTTTTTTTCTTTTATTCGCAGAATCCTTTGTTTATACTCTTTATTTCGCCTCTTGCTATAGTTCATCTTCTATGGAGTTTTAAATATGCTATTTCTTCTTATCAAAATATTAGAAGAAAACCGCGTATTAATGAAAAAGCACAGGTAAAAATAAGAGACACAATAAAGGCATTGTTTTACAAGGAGACTACGATCCTATGGAGGGACAAGATGCTTTTCAGCTTTATTTTTACATCAGCTGGAACAGGTATTGGAACAGGTTATCTATATTTGTATGGAAATGAATTGCTTATACCTGAATCCTTAAGGGAAATTTATGCAGATTTTTTACCTGCATTATTTATCTTTGTAGGTGTCCTGATTGTCGTTATTTATACCTCTGTTTTTCCTTCTCTTAATCTTTTTTTAAACGAGGAAAAGACAATGTGGCTTGTGAGACACACACCTATTGATAACAAAACCCTGATAATTGGTAAAACCACTGTACTTCTATTGTGCTTTGTAGCTGCAATTCCTTTTATTTTTTATCTGAGTATATTTCTTGGATTTGAGCAAGTATTATTTGTAACTTGGCTTCTTGTTTTTTCATTTATTGCAAGCGCTATTCTTTCAATTCCCCTTGGCGTAAAATATGTTGGGAAAAAATCAGATGTTATGCTGCTTTATAGTGTTACAATGATTCTTTTTGTAGTGCTTTCCCCAATAGCCGTAATTGGTGGAATAATCTATAATAATGTTTCTTATTGGGGCTTGATTCTTTTGGCAATGATTCTGATAGAGCTGGTTGTGTTTTATGCTTCTCTTAAGATCTCTGAAGAAATACTACGATTGAAATATCCGACTAGACAGTAATTATCCCTAGTTTTTTCATTTTTTCAAAATTATCCGGGTTCTTTTCAAAATATTCATGGATTGGCTCAAGTATTTTGTTTATGTAATTTCCTGTAGCAGTTTTTAGATCCATCGGATGCAGCTTTCCCTCTACAAAGCTTTTCTCAAGTTCCTTGTAACTGCTAAATTCAAGATTTCCACCCCATTTCTCAGGTCGCTCTATCAAAAAAACTTCTCCTTCTAGTTCAGGAAATATTACATATTTGCACATTTCAATTACTGGATTTCCTTCAATTTCTTTTTCCGGGCAATATGCTTTTTTGAGTTTGCGTTTTACATCATTTGTTTTGTCATGAATACTTATCATAGAATCGGGTTTACTTTTACTCATCTTAACTTCAGTAGGATTCATTCTCCCTCCTGCTTGAAGGCCTGTTAGAAGCGGTGTATGAATTGCAACTGGTGGTTTGAACTTTAGTTTCTTTGCAACATCTCTTGCCAGCATATGTGCATGGCGCTGGTCCATACCACCATATGCAACATCTAGTTTGAGATAAAAAATATCAGATACCTGCATGGCAGGGTAGAATAGTTTTGAAAGATCTTTTTCAGCATCATCATCAGTTCGTCCCATAATATCCATCGCACGTTTCACACGTTTGACGCTTGTTGCCTTTGAGGTTCTCAGGACTAACTCCCAGTATTTAGGGTCACCTACATAATCACCTGCATATGCAAATGATAATGCACCTACATCTACACCCATTGCCTCGAAACAGTCTTCCATGTATCTTCCGCAGAGCTTGATTTTTTCTATGTCTCCACCGAGTTTATCGTTAATGTATGCATGCCAGTCTGCAAGAAGCACGGTAAATTCAAAGCCTGCATTTAAAAAATCCTTTATTTTGTTTGTACAAATCTTCCAGCCAAGATGAACTGTGCCAGATGGTTCAAAACCAATATATGCACGAGGCCTTTCTTTTGTTAAAACTTTTTTTAGTTCTTCAAGTGTCACAACTTCATCTGCATTTCTAGTAATAAGTTCAAGCTTATCCATAAATATCATCTCGATAGTTTCTTTACGACTCTATCAACTATTTCTGTACTTGCTCCTAGGTAGTTCTCAGGAGAAAGTGCATGTTCTACTTCTTTTTCACTTAATAGTTTGAGTTTTTTGTTTTCCTGTAAAAATACTTCCTTGAGAGTTTTTCCTTCTTTTGCAGCTTTAAGAGAAGTTTTTCTCATCAGCTCATGCGCATCTCCTCTGCCAAGTCCTTTTCCAATGAGTGTTGTCATAAGGGACTCTGCCATCGGTAGGCCCTTTGAAATCTCGAGGTTTTGTTTCATACGCTCTGGAAAAACCTTTAGGTTTTTGAAAACATCATTTGTTTTAAAGACGGTCCAATCTGTAAGAATTATACTATGTGGAATAATGAAACGTTCATTGCTGGAGTTACAAAGGTCTCTCTCATGCCACTGAATAGAGTTTTCATATGCGGGTATTAAAAAACCACGTACAAGTCTTGCAAGACCACATATTTGCTCAGAAGTAATAGGATTTCTCTTATGCGGCATCGTGGAGCTTCCAACTTGTTTTTTCGCCTCAAATGCTTCTGCAACCTCTCTTATTTCATCACGTTGCAAGTTTCTAATTTCAGTTGCAAATTTTTCCATGCTGGTTGAAATATTGCATAAAACGCCCAATAGCTCGTTGTAACGGTCGCGACAGACTATTTGGGTACTTACATCCTCAATTCCAAGTTTTAGCTCCTTGAGCATTTCTTGCTGTATTTTGAGGGCTTTTGGACCGAGTGCTGCACCCGTTCCAACTGCTCCTGAGAGTTTTCCTACTAAAAGTCTGCTTTTACACTCGAAAAGCCTTTCCATATGGCGATCTATTTCCATTGCATATCCTGCCATTTTAAGGCCAAAAGTGATTGGTATTGTATGTTGGCCATGTGTCCTTCCGACCATCACGGTTTTTTTGTGTTTTTTGGCAAGTGATACAAATGTATTTCTAAGTTTTTTTAAGCCTTTTTTAACATAATCAAGTGAATCTGTAAATTGAAGCGCGTTTGCAGTGTCTACAATGTCATAGCTTGTAGCACCAAGATGAATGTATTTGCCTGCAGCTCCTGTGCATTTTTCTGCAAGAGCGCGTGTAACGGCCATTATATCATGCTTAGTTTCTGCTTCGATTTCTTTTACTCTTTCTACTTTTACAATAGAGGTTTTTGCTTTTTTAGTAATTTCATCTGCAGATTTTTTTGGAATATTTCCAACACGAGCATGAGCTCTTGCAAGTGCTGCTTCTACATCTAAAAGATACTGCAATTTTTTTGTTTCTCCAAAAATAGCTTTTACCTCTGCTCTTCCGTAACGATAATCTAGCGGACAAACTGGGTCATCCATATGAATCATAAACCGGAAATCCTGTTATCCTTAATGTTTTTTTCTACCAAAAAATAAGATTCTTTTATTTATATATCTCGACTTTAAGGCTTTCCAGGTTGATTCCGTTGTATTGTGTTTTGCTAATTTCTTTGTCTTCATGAAGGATTTTGTATTTGAAACCTGCAGAGTTTATTATATCTAGATATTTATCTTTGAGAACTGCTCCACCAACACATCCTGCGATTAGTTTTTCATCAGATCTCTGCTCGCAAGAAAGCTCTTCTAAAAGTACTATATCTGAGACATACATCTTACCTGTTTTTTTCAAAACCCGGTATGCTTCTTTGAAAACCTTTGACTTATCAGGTGCAAGGTTAATCACACAGTTGCTAATTATTACATCAATTGATTCAGACTCGACAGGAAGATCTTCGATATCTCCTTTCCTAAATTCAACGTTTTTAAAATCATATTTATCGGCAAGATTTCTTGCTTTTTTTAGCATCTCATCAGTCATATCAACTCCTATGACTTTTCCAGAGCTTCCTACTTTTCGAACGGCAAGAAAACTATCAAAACCAGCACCGGAACCAAGATCTAGTACAGTATCTCCTTCTTTGATGTTTGCAAGGGCTGTTGGATTTCCGCATCCAAGGCCAAGATTTGCATCTGATGCCATTTGTATTTCTTCATCAGAGTAACCTATTGATTTTGCAAGTTTCACTGAATCTTTATTTCCACTACTACAAGAACAACTGCAACTCTCTTTTTTTGCAATTTCGCTGTAGCTATCTTTTACAATTTTTTTAATATCTTTTTCTTTCATAATCCTATTGGCATATGTCTATCCAACTAATATTTTTTTACTCAAAATGAACGAAAGTTTTTTATAGAAGTTCTGATTTATTATTATAGTGAAAATGGTGAAAGGAGGTAAAAAAACTATGCCGATAAGAAAAAATAAAAAAGATAAGCTAGCGATAAGAAACAAAGAAGACGAAAACAAAATAATTCCACGAAGACCATATGAACTATGGACAGATTTAGACCAACTATTCGACCAGTTCCGAACAAACTTTGACGATATCTTCTGGAGCCCAACAACAAGCCTAACAAATATTTCACAAAGAACACCGCCGATGGACATAGCAGATCTTGGAGATAAATACGAAATGCATGTAGAAATGCCAGGAATACCAAAAGACGACATAAACATAGAGGTCACACCAAACGGGATAGAAGTTTCTGCAGATACAGAAAAAACCGAAGAAGACAAAGACAAAAACTGGTTAAGACGCGAACGAAGCTCAGTTAGATACTATAGATCACTGGAATTTCCAGAAGAACTAAAAACAGATAAGATAGATGCAGAGCTAAAAGACGGAATACTAAAAATCTCAATGCCAAAAGTAGAACCAAAACCAGAACACAAACCGAGAAGAATAAACATAAAATAAACAAAAAACATTTTTTCTTTATTTTTTTCTGTTAAGTATCCAATCAGCAAATTTGAGACATCTTTTTGTTTCGCCAACATCATGGACACGCAGAATATCAGCACCGTTTAGTGTTGCAACTATTGCTGCTGAAAGACTTCCACCAAGCCTTTCTTCAGGGGGTAACTGTTCTTTCCCACCGCAAATATTGCCGATAAAAGTTTTACGAGAAGCACCAACAAGAACAGGATAACCCAGTTCTTTAAGCTCAGATAGTCGTTTTAAAATCTCGCAGTTATCCTCAATGCCTCTTCCAGTTCTTTTACCAAAGCCAAGGCCGGGATCAACTATTATATTTTCTTTTTTAACATCATTAAACATTGTATACTCTGCTCTCTCTTTTAAAAAATTTTTAATTTCAAAAACCACATCAGAATAATCAGGATTTCTTTGCATATCTCGAGGATTCCCCTTCATATGCATAAGACACACAGGGACATTATACTCAGAAACTACGTTTACAAGTTTTTTATCACCCTTAAGAGCTGTTACATCATTTATCATAGAAACTCCAAGGTCTAGTACTTTTCTTGCAACCTCTGACTTATAGGTATCAATAGAAAGAGGAACATCAATTTTACCAGAGAGCGCTTTTATCACAGGAACAACCCGGTCTAATTCTTCATCAACAGAGATGGAATGTGCGCTAGGTCGAGTGGACTCACCACCAATATCGATTATATCAGCACCTTCGTTTTGCATTTGAACCGCATGATTTAAGGCTCTTCCAACCGAGTCAAATTTTCCTCCATCTGAAAAACTATCTGGTGTTACGTTTAAGATACCCATAACAAGAGTTTCTTTACCCAAATTAAATGTTTTATTACCAACCTTTAAAACTTTCATTTCAAATCCTTCAAAATAATTGAAAGTTCTGTTGCAATTTTCTGCAGACGTGGATAATGCCTATCAAGTTTTTTGACAAGATCAGAAATCTGCTTGATTGTACCAATTATAAGAATGTCGCCTTTTTCTTTAAAAAGTTCAAAAGTATTCCTTGGAACTGCAACTTCTCCCCCGAGAGAGAGCATATCCTGTTTTATTATTACTGCATCCTGTAAAACTATATTTTCTAGTTTTATTGTCTTTGAAACTGCCTTTGGAGCCATTATATCAATGCTTGCAGGATCGCTACCTATTTTTCTAATGGCCTCTTTTGCATCATTGATAGTTTTTATATCTATTATTTTAGGATTGTAATCTGTCACAAAAAAAGATAATAAGCTTTTTCTATATCAAATATTTGGACAAAAATTATTTTTCTTTCTCTTTTTCTTGTTTTTCTCTAGCCCTTTTAACCTTTAAAGGTACATACAAGATATAAAAAAGACATGCAAACCATATATTTGCGACAATTACTATTACAACTGGATCCCAGCCCTGAAAATAATGAACAATAGCCATACCACAAGCAACAGCGACTGCAATAAGTGCGTATATTAGAATAAGCTGTTTTTCACTTCTATTTTCAAACATATTATTAAAAACAACGATTGTTTATTTGTAGATAAATGTTTTTCAAAAATTATGTTTATTAAAAATCAATAATTTCTTGTAAAAAAGATCTTGCCTCACCCACTAGATATAATGACCCAGTAATACAAATAATATCCTTAAGGCCGGCTTTACTCTTAGAAAGTAAGACTGCTTTATTGATATTCTCCATAGGAATCACTGATTTATTATAATCAATATATTCGATTTCTTTTTTCAAATTAAAAGGACTGCAGAACCTCTTATTACTTGATTTAGTAGTAATAATTAAATCACATATTGGAACAATTTCCTCAAGCATCTCAACATAGTTTTTATCCTTTAGAATACCAATCACAAGTATTAGCCGTTCAAATTCAAAATCATTTTCCAAAGTTTTTCTTAATTTTTTAATTGCTTCAACATTATGAGCACCATCAAGTAAAATAATAGGCTTAGTACTCACCATCTCCATTCTACCAGGGTTTTCTGTGTTTTTAATCCCCTCAATTATGTTTTTGTCAGTAATAAAAACACCATTCATCTGTAAACTCTCAATACAACTGATTGCAAGTGCAATGTTTTCACCCTGATAATATCCATAAAGCTTTGTTTCAACCTCGTAGTCTTTGAGCGTACCCTTGATGATAAAACTTTGCGAGTTAATCCCCGCACCTGTCCTCTCCCAACTATTCGAACTTACTAAATGTAAAGAAGCATTTTTTTCATCTGCAACTTTTTTTATTATCTTCAATGCACTGTCTTTTGCAGTGGTAACTAAAGGAGTATCTTCTTTTATAATTCCTGCTTTTTCAAAAGCAATTTCTTTTATCGTGTTTCCAAGTCTGTCCTGATGTTCAAGAGAAACATTTGTAATAACACTTGCAACTGGCTTTACGATATTTGTCGCATCAAAACGACCACCAAGTCCTACTTCTATTATTGCATAATCGACTTTTTTATCATAGAAATATAAAAGACCCATGGCTGTAGTAATCTCAAAAAAAGTAGGAATATCGCCTTTTTGTATCATTTCATCAACAATGGGTTTTAATTCTTCTACAAGTAGGATTATTTCTATTTGACTTATCTCATCCTTGTCAATTACAAAACGCTCGGAAAAACGCTGTATGTGTGGAGATGTATAAACTCCAACAGTGTATCCTTCAGATGCTAAAATTGAGCTTATAAACTTACACACAGAGCCTTTACCATTTGTCCCACCGACATGAACAATTTTGTAATTACTCTGAGGATTGCCAAGTTTTTCACAAATATGTTTTATCCTATCTAGTCCTAGTTTTATACCATGTTTTTCAAAACTGTAAAGCCAATCAATTGCTCCTTTATAATTCATAACAATTATACTACTTTTTTAGTAGCCCTCAGAATATAAAACGTCAGGTAAAACCTTGTATTTTTCCTTCCAGCTCTTGTCTTTTTTAATTTCAACAACTCTTCCTTTTATCTCAAGACATCCTTTTTCAAAAAGATTGATTGTACGCGGTAGTATCTGATGCTCTACCTCAAGAATACGAGAGGCTAGGCTGTCTCGGTCATCATCTGGTAAAACTTTTACTGCAGCCTGAAGGATAATGGGTCCACTATCCATTTTTTCATCCATGAAATGTGTCGTACAACCTGCAAGTTTTACCCCATAAGCAAGTGCATCTCCCTGCCCATTTACTCCTTTAAAGCTTGGGAGAAGTGCTGGATGAATGTTTATAATCTTTCCATACCATTTTGTAACAAAAGCACCAGTTAAAATACGCATATAACCTGCGCCAACTATTAAATCAACATCGTGGTCTTCCATGATGCTGTCTATTTCTTCATCGATTTCTTCACGAGCTTTGTCTTTGGTTTCTAAATAAAAACAATCGATGCTGTGTTTATCAGCACGTTTCATACAATAAGCATCAGATTTGTCACATATTAGTACGACAACTTCTGCGTTTATCATTTTTTTCTCTGAAGCATCGATTATACTTTGAAAATCAGTTCCTCCACCAGATGCTAAAACGCCGACTCGAAGCTTCTTTTGCATTTTTTTTCCACATACCCTGTATTTAATTCTGTTTAAACACTTTTTCTATGACTTCTAATGGTGCATCTGTTTTAAAACCAGAAGGGTTGAACTGTGTTTTTATAGCCAGATAATTCTGTTCTTTTAATTTATCTATCATTGTTTCAACTTTTAAAGGAGATTTTTTAAGAAAAGAGGACAGACTATCGTTTGTATAAAAAAATGCAGGAGCGTTTGCTTCTCCCTCCAGATGATCAAAAAGTCTTAAAAGCTCTTTATTGGTCCCGAGTTCTTTTTCAAATAGGAGGTTTCTTAATTCATTTATGAATTTTTTATTATGAATTTTTCCCATCCAAAGAGGCCCGACATCTTTTTTGGCCTTTTCGTATCCTATATTTTCTCCTTCTTTTATTACCTGAAGATTTTTCATTGAGTCATTTGCACGACCTGCTCCTTTTTTTATCTTAACATATACTCTAAAATAATGATCCGTAACATAACTTGCAAGAGGCTCTATTGCTTTGTCATATTTACTTGCACTTCTACAGATAGATCCCAAGAGAATTCTGAGCCCTACTTCTTTCATTACAACAGAGTGAAAAGGAACGGCGGCGTATCTTCTAAGGCAAACCTTTGGATAAACACCGCAAAGAGCTGCAGTATCAGTTGCGGTAAAAGCGATTATCCCCTCTTTTTTAATGGATCTTATAGCTGAGTCAACAAAATATGCTGGACTTCCAAAAGGATCAACATCAATATAGTCAAATTTTTCTTCAGAAAGCAAGACGTTTAAATTCTTATTTTCTGCCTTTGTATTTTTAAGTTTGAAACTAGAAATGTTCTTTTTAATCAAATCGAAGCAATCCGGATTTATATCATTTATTACAACTTCAAAATCACCTTTTATCTCATTTGAAAATCTTACTCCTCTCACACCTGATGCAGCAAGACCGTCGAGTAAAACTGGCTCGTATCGGGATTTATCAGCAAGCCACTGACCAACTAAAATAGAAAAATCACGGTTAAGCTGCATAGAAGGATTAAAAAAAGGCATTTTCTCCTTGCTACCTGGGCCTTTCGCGCTATCTTTATTTTTAAAAACAAAAATTTCAGTTGTACCTTCGGTAATTTTTTTTAAAAACTGATTTTTTGTCATAATTAAAACAATGGTGGCAATTTCTCTTCCATTATCTTCTCGATTTTATATGGGAGAAGATTACGATTTACTGGAGTTACTTCCAAAATTCTTATATCATCACGTCTTCGTACGTCCTGAAGCAAGGGTGTCCTTGATTTTTTATGAAGTGTAACCATAATGGGCTTGTCTGAATCAAGTGCTTCTGTAACCATTTTACAGAATTCTTCAGATAGCATTTCCATTTTACCTATTTCATCAATTATTATTATGTTTACCTTCTCGTTTATTATTGCCTTTTCAATTGCAGGAACTCCAATTTTTTCAAGAACAGATATGTCAACACCTAACTCACCGACTTTTTCTTTTGTTTCAAAGTCTACATGTGCAAAGATTTCTTTTTCTTCGGTTTCCCAGTCTTTAACATAAAAACCTACGCATTCTTTTTTCTTTATTATTGCCTCTGTGACCATACCTCCAACTACATAGCCATGGTCCTCAAGAGATTTAATGATTTTAAGTAGGGTTTCTGTCTTTCCCACGTTTGGCATACCAGTTATGCCTATTTTTGGTATATCGTCCATAATATGCGACATGTAATGCATTTTTTGTTTAGAAATGTTTTCATTGCCTTTTTTGGATAAAATTTACATAAAAACAGCCGACAAAAGTATAACAAAATATACCAATCAAAAGGAGTAAAGGTGCAAAACTATAGTAATTTTTGGCAAAAATAATTGTTAAAAATATAAGAATTGTTGCAATAATATTCATTTTTTTGCTGGTCTTTGGAAAAACAATATTTGATGCCATTAAAGCACCTATTATAACCACTGCAGGCATTATAAAAATAAAATCCACTTTAAGATAAGATAAAACGAGAAGTATTATAGCACTTGCACTTGCAGGAAGTCCTATATATTGTTTTTTTTCTTTCATTACATTAAAGCTTGCAAGTCTTACTATTCCAAAAAACAAAAACAACCCTATTGCTACAAATAAATACAGGTTTCTAAACATGCTTTCTTGAAGTAAATCAGAATATATTATAAAGATAAAAACGGCAGGTGCCACTACCATTGAGGTCATATCAGCCATTGACTCAAGATATCCGCCTATTTGACTTTTTCCAAGTCTTCTTGCAACAATGCCGTCTAGGCCATCTGCAAGAAGTGCCAAAAGAATTAATGAAAGAGATATATGAACTCTTAACTCTAGATCGCCGATAGAGCTGAGCAGTAGTACAATAATTGCAAATATCCCAAAAATTGCATTAAGAATAGAAATACAATCTGCAACAGATAAAAGCCTAATCATTGATTTCGGCAATACTATCCTCCCCTGCTTTTACTCTATCTCCTATTTTTACACATATACTCTTTATTTTTTTTCTTGGAATATATACATCAACACGTGAACCAAGTCTTATAATTCCAATGCGGCTTCCTTTTTTTACCTTATCGCCTTGTGCTATGTATGGTACTATTCTTCTTGCGAGAGTGCCGGCTATTTGAATGATTTTAACAATACCTATCTTTGTCTCTGCAACAATTATTACTCTCTCGTTTTTTTCTGATTCTTTTTTAAACGCAGGCAAATGTAAACCTGAGAAATGTTTAATGCTTATTATTTTCCCATCAAATATCATGCGATTGACATGAACGTTTTGTACGTTCATAAAAGTAGAAATTTTTACACAATCTCCTACATCTTTGTCTTTTACATCGATTAGTTCTCTTATTTTTCCATCTGCACAAGCAACAATCCCTCTGCCTTTTTTCCTTTCAGGATCTCTGAAAAATACAAGAAAAAACCCTGTTAAAAGAAACAAAAGAAACGATACAAAAAAAGTAACTGGTCTAAAACTTTCAGGAATGGTCTGTGATAAACCCAGGAAAAAAACAGCCGGTAAAAAAGATGCATAAATCCAGGAGTTACAACCTTTTGCAATTTTCATTTCTATTTTTTTCTCCCCAAAACTTTTCCTGCTATTTTTTCCAAAGGACCATTTCTTTTATAAAGATCTGTGAAACAAATGATTTCATCAAATACTTCTGGAACAAGCTTTATTACAATAATTAAAAGCAAGATTAATGCAATAAGGGATCCTGCTTTTGCAATTATGTTATGAGCCATGTTAAAGTCGGTTATGTCTCTTCCAACTAGAAAAGCAACTAGAGCATTTCTAAAAAGATTGAGAATATAGACAGGTAAAACCGTTACAAGAAGACCTAATGCTCTTCTTTTCATTTCTATTTTTGGAAGAGCACCTATCATTCCAACAAAAATAACAAGCGATTGTATACCGGTACATGCAAAGATTATTGTTACAACATAGAATCCATCAAGACTTATGTCATATCCTTGAACTGAAGCACTTCCTGTGAATATGTTTAAAACCCATGCACTTTGTTCTGCTACGCGCTCTATCAGCCATTCAGCGGCAAACGATCTTTCAACTCCAAAATAAATAATACCTGCAAAAGCAGAAGCACCTGCTATCCATTTCAAGCAACTAATATCTTTTTTTCTAACAAATGATAGCCAATCGTGATAAGCAATATAACATAGAACAAAAACACCCACTGCACATATTACAGCGTTGACTATGTCGCCTCCTTCAGTTGCATACATTTTCATAGGCTGGGTTGCCCAATAAAAACTAAAAACAAGCCAACCCATCATTCTTAGAATGTTTCCGATTCTTTCTTTTACAAAAAAACCAATGAAAAGAAAAAATAAACCAGAAAACATCGAAATATTAAGCCATAGTGGCGGATTATGATATTGTTCGGGTGGGAATAAATGATTTCCAACAAGTAAGAAAACAATTGGTAATAATACAAAAAGAATACCAATTATAAGTGGCTCATTGTTTTTTTCTCTCATCATTTCTCCAGACCCATAAAAGGACTATATAGTTTAATATTTTGTTGAAAAGAAAAAGGGAAGAATAGGCGTTTTTAGCCTAATCCAATCATTTGAACGATTGGTGAATACCAGTTCATACTCTGTATCTGCATATCCCACATGATACAAATAAGTCCCACTAATGCAAGTAGTGTTATCCAAAGCCAGTAAGTTCCAACGATTTGATCGATTTTCAAACGAGCAATTGCAACTCTTATGAGGCTGACTGAGAATAGTACCACTAGGAATACTTTAAACAAAAAGAACAATACGTTTAGAGTATAAACAAGCAACTCGGGATTTTGCACTGAAAGTATATCTGAAAGATTCCATGGGAAGAACAATGCAACTACAATAGATGCCATAACAACTGTTTTTACAGCGTCTGTAAGATAAAACATTCCAAGGTTACGGCCACTGTATTCTGCTAATAGACCTCCTGCGATCTCTGTTTCTGCCTCTGGGCTATCAAATGGTATCTTTGAAAGCTCTGCAGGTGTAACTATTACTAGTGCAAGAAGTAGTATTATTGCTCCTATGAATCCTAGTATTCCAACAGTGCCCCATATGGGTGTTGTTGTAATTGCAACAAAAGAAAATGCTTGTTCTGCACCCAGTCCAAAGGATTCATTTCCAAGTAACCATGCAAATGAGATAATTATTATTGCAAGTGGAAACTCATATGCCATCATAGTGGCCATTTCTCTTTGAGCACCAACTGTTGCATATGGTGATCCTGATGAAAAACCACCGATTACCATTGCAAGGGAAGGTATAATTAATAGATACAATACTAGTATTAAATCCCCAAATCCACCGTATGCCGTTGAAGCAATTGGATTAAATCCGCCTAACGGTATGTAAAGAAGTATTGTAATTGTTGCAACAAGACCGATTAGTGGTGCAAGATTAAACACCCAAGGAACTGCATTGTCGGGAACTATATTTTCCTTTGTAAATAGTTTTACAACATCTCTGAAAGGCTGACGAATCGGAGGGCCAATACGCCCCTGCATATGAGCAGAAAGCTTTCTGTCAACACCTTTGAAGAAAAGCCCTACAACTATTCCAAATGCTATAACTGCTAAAGAACCGAATATTATTTTTAATAAAATCCATACTATCTCCTGCATTTTATAGCACCCCCACTACTATGAAAAAGATGCCAAGAACAATTACGAACCACAGTATAAAATCACTGGTATTTCCATTATGCATTCTTTCAAGAAGCTTATATAAACCTCTAAGCGTCTCAGTAAATCCCCAGTAGACATTCTTTGCTTTTACATGCATCTCTTCCTTGTCTTCAAACTCGGGGTTTCCTGATAAAAATGCTTTGGTCTGCTCTGTATTTTTCTTATAAGATTTGTTTCCATATCCCCTGAGAATATATGCTACTAGAAAGATTATCACAAAGGCTATAATCCATATAAGAGGATTCCAGAAACCACTGTCTGTTTCTAATGTCTGGTAAAGTTGGTTTAAAGAATCTAAAAAGCTCATTTTAGATACCTCCTATGTATAAACTTGCATTTTGCAAAGCTTCAACTGCAGGATTTACAATGTTTTCAACAACAAGATTTGGGAATAATCCAATGAAAAGGATTATACATGCTATGATAAACATTGCAATAAGCATGCTCTTTGGAACTTCCTTTACTTTTTCAAACTTAGGAAGTTTTGGTCCTAAAAATGCCGCATAGAATACTTTTACAAAAGTTGCAAGTAACAAGATGCTTCCAAGTATTGCAATAATTGCAAGTATGGGGTTTATCTCATATGTCGATTGATAAATCATAAGCTTTGATGCAAACCCATTTAATGGTGGAAGACCGCTTACTGCGATAAGACCTATTATGAAAAATATTGTTGTATATTTCATGTTTCTTGCAAGCCCGCCTAGTTTGTTAAGAGATGACTCTTTTGATACATAATATACAGCACCTGCCGTGAGGAACAATAAGCTTACATCAAGTGCATCGTTTAATATGTGAAACATTCCTCCTCGAAGAGCATTTACTCCAACAGGTGAAATTTGTGTTGTTGCAGTATTTGGATCGTGATATACAGTTGCAAGAGCCGCACCAAAAGCAAGAAGCATGTAACCTATTTCTGCTACTGCTGCAAAACCAATCATCTTTTTGAAATCGTTTTGCTTGAGAGCCATTAGAACGCCGATAAATATTGTGAGAATCGCCATAGCTACTAGCATCCAGCCAAGTGCAATACTTACATTTACACTCGATATCAAATGCTCTCCGTAAACCGTGAAACCCACTCTGAGAAGACCATAGAAACTTCCCAGTGTTGTACCAATGATAACTATCGTAACAGAAGATGGTGCACGTCCATAAGCTTCTGGAAGCCACATATGCATAGGTGCAATACCTGCTTTCATAGCAAGTGCTACTAGTATTAACACCAGAGCGATTTTATCTAAAAGCCCGTATTGGATGCTACCTGCGATTACTGCCATATTAAGAGCATCATACTGGCCATATAGTATTGCTATTGCAAACAAGAAAAACAAAGCACCAATAGTGCTAACGACAATATATTTGAAAGCAGCCTGTACTGAGAACTTGTTGTTTACCCTGTATGCAATAAGAGCTGCAGATGCAATGGATGTTATTTCTAAGAAGACAAAGAAGTTAAACATGTCCCCGGTCATCATCATCCCTAGCATTCCTGCGGTCAACAGAAGGATAAGTGTGTAATACTTGTCTTGACCTGTTTCATCTTTTACAAATGCAAGTGAATAGATTACTGCTGCAAGCGGAAGTATTGCTGCAAGTATTATCATAAAAGCATTCAAACCGTCTAATTCAAATACAATACGTACAACTGGATCGCCGATACTTTGCGCTCCAAAAACATATGTTTGGATTCCGTTTTTTACTAGGCTTGGTGCAAGTTTTACAGATTCATGTGCAAGTATGTTATAAGATAAAAGCAAGACAACAAAACTTGTCAAAGCAGTGATTGCTACAACAAAACCGTTTCTTAACTGGCTACTTACTTTTCCCACAAGTGGTGTAAGAAAAGCACCAAGAAGTGGCAATGCAACTGCAAGTGCCGGAGCATGAGTGAGAAGTTCTTCAAACATTATGCATCATCCTCCTTTATCTTACGAACATCAAGCGTTCTATAATTCTTATAAATATGAATTACTAGAGAAATCATAAGAGCAAGTACTGCTACACCTATCACAATGCTGGTTAGTGTCAAAGCCTGTGGAACAGGAAGGCTCATAGTACCACCTGGTGACGATGTATAAATTGGTGCAGTACTATTTTCTCTAAAACTAAGGGTAATTAAAAACAGATTTACCCCGCTTTCAATAAGAGTTATTCCAATTATCATCTTTATAAGATTTCTTTTGAAAAGAACTGCATAAAGACCAATTATTATCAGCCCTGCAACTGCAAGATAAGGGATTTGAAAAGTCATCATTGTGTGTCTCCTCCTTTTATTTTATGAGTTGCATAGGCCATAACTAGTACTATTACAAACAAACCTGCAATTACTTTCAGGCCGACTGCAATGTTCATCAAAGGTATTACTCCAGCGGTATTGATATCAGCAGCACCTGTGGCTGTATTAGAAAACAAGCCAAAGAAGCTGACTCCTCCTTTTACTAAGAAATTGTCAAAGAATATTCCATCTGCAAGAACTATTCCAAAGAAGGCAATTCCTACGAACATTAAAGCACCAAGGCTTTCAAAAATGGATAAATGTTTTTCTTTGACTTTTTTCATAGTCCAAACGCTTCCATAAGCAATTAAAATCATTGCACAAGCAGATGCTACAATTGCACCACCCTGAAAACCTCCGCCAGGCGTAAGATGGCCGTGAACTATTACGTATAAACCAAATATTAGAATGAATGGAAAACAAACACCAGTCATGGTTTTGACGATTTTACTCATTCCGCTATCGCTCATTTCTTCAACCTCCTGAAAATAATTATAACACCTGCAACAGCAGTAAATAATACTGTTGCCTCGCCGAGTGTATCAAAACCTCTGTAGTCAAATACTACTGCTGTAACACCGTTGTCGGCACCTGTTTCTGCTTGTGTGTTATCGATTATGTACTGATCCATATCTGTATTTGTAGGATTTCCAAAATCATGAATTGTAAGAGCACTAACTACTAGAAAAAATGCTACAACGGTTAAGAATATCCCTCCAAAAAGAATTCTCCATTGCATTATGCATCATCCTCCATTCTCTTGGTAGCCTTAATTCCTATTACAAGTATTGCTGTTGTAAGACATGCTCCTACGCCTGCTTCTGCGATTGCGACATCAGGTGCTTGAAGTATGAAAAACTCAAGTGAAAGAAGCAGACTCATCGCTGCCACGGCTATTGCTGCTGCGAGCAAATCTTTTAGATAAACTGCAAAAACTGCTGCAACTATCACAAATATTGGAAGTATTATATGAATAAGCGTTGTAAAAAGTTCTAAATCCATTACTTCTTCACCTCCTTTTTAGAGGTTTTCTTATCAAGATCATCTACGACCGCTCCTACGGGTTTCACACCGCTTTTGTGTGCGGCACGTGCAAGAGCATGTGCGCCAGTCGGATTTGTAAGAAGTATTGCGACAAGTGCTATTGCTGCATGAATTGCTAGCACGTCTGGACTGTTTACTTGAGGATTGGCATCAAAAAACCACATTTTAAGTCCGAGTAAAATAACTGATCCTATAATGAAAATCGAGCCAAAGGTTGTACACTTTGTTCCAGCATGAAGTCTTGTATAAACATCAGGAAAACGAAGCAATCCTACTCCTGCTAAAAGATTGAAGAAAACTCCTATTCCTAAAAAAACGTAGATTAAATATTCAAACCACATTTAAAACTCGCCTCCCTCTAAATATTTTGCAATAAATAGTGTTGATATAAACGACAAAAACGCGTAAACAATTGCAACATCAATATATATCACTGATTTTACAGCAAGGCCAAATATCACCATTCCTACAATTACAATGGTATTTATTGTGTCAAGTCCTACTATTCTATCTGGTGCTGTAGGGCCTTTTATAACCCTTATAATTGCCATTAAAACTGATAAAAACAGTGCTACAAGAACTGCTAGGTATATTGTTGGTATCTCAATCATTCTGCAATCCTCCTAACCCATTTTATAAAACCTGCGGACACATATTTAGGATCGACCGACTTCTTCTTGAGAGCTTCATCCTTTACATTTATCCAATGGATATACAAATCATTTGATTTCTCGTCGATATCTACTGTAAGAGTGCCGGGTGTAAGAGTAATTGAGTTTGCAAGCATGGCTGCTCCAAGATCTGTTTTAAGACCGGGTGAAATCTTTACAATACCGGGGTTTATTTTACCTGTAATTACTCTATATGCAACGTCAAAGTTTGCTTTGGCCATTTCATAAAAGAAGTAAAACAAGTATGCAATAAACATACCCCAGCGTGCTGGGTTTAACATTCTCATACTTTTTTTCACAAACAGATTCTTTGCAACAAAACCTGCAAGAGCTGATAGTATTATTCCAAAAATGATCTCTTCAATACTCCATAGACCTAAATTACCGCTTCCTGTTGTAAGAAGCAGATATGTTATGAAACATACTACTGTTGTCACAATAAATGCAATCATTTTTTTCCTCCCTAAAATAGGTATTTTCTGATTCAGTGTAATCCTAAGGGTTTTTAAAATGTTATGGTTTAATTTAAATAATAGATTTATATCAAAAAAAATAAAAATCAAACTCTCATCAGTAAAGTGGGGAGTCAGTCCTAAAATGAATGTCAAACTTATAGGTTTCACACCAAATCCTGAGAAAATACCAGCTATGGCAGGAATGCTAACACATAGTAAAAGCAAACCCGAAGATCTTCTAGAAGCAGATGATAAGAAATTAAACGCTGTTTTAAAAGAAGTTCTCAAAATGGGTCATACCAGTGTAATAGAGCATGCAAGTTTTACCTTTGCAATATCAGACGTGAGCCGCAGTCTTACTCATCAGCTTGTGCGTCATAGAATTGCAAGTTATGCTCAACAAAGTCAGAGATATGTAGATTTTAAAGAACCAAATTATGTTACACCTCCAAAGATTGCTAAAAACAAAAAAATGAAAAAAGCCTATGATGATACAATGGAAAATATTTGGGAAGAATACAACAAACTAAGAGAAATGGGAATTCCTGCAGAAGATAGTAGATTCGTACTCCCAAACGCTGCTTGCACAAATATAATAGTTACAATGAATGCAAGAAGTCTTCTCAACTTTTTTGAGCTTAGAACCTGCCAGCATGCACAATGGGAGATAAGAAAACTTGCACAAAAAATGCTTTCTGAAGTAAAAAAAGTAGCACCCGTGATTTTTAAAAAAGCAGGGCCCGCATGCAAGACAAAAAACTATTGTCCTGAAAACAAAAAAGACTGCCCGCTTTATCCAAAGAAGTGATATATCATATGAAACGCCCGTATATTGTCATAAACTGTGCAATGACTGCAGATGGAAAAATAGCAAAACCTTCTGGAAGTCAGTTAAAAATATCCTGTGAAGAAGACATGAAACGTGTATATCAACTTCGAAACGACTCAGATGCTGTTCTTGTCGGAATCAACACAGTTCTCTCTGATGATCCAAAACTTACCGTGAAAGAAAAATATGTTAAAAACCCGAAGCAACCTCTCAGAGTTGTTTTGGATTCAAAATGCAGGACACCAGTTGACTCGCTCGTAGTAAATGAAACGGCGAAAACAATTATTTTTACATCAGAAAAAACTGGCAAAAATTATCCTTATAACATAGAAATAGTTATCTGTGAAACAGGCAAAGACGGATTGATTAACCTTGAAAAAATGCTAAAAACTCTTTCTGAAAAAAAAGTAAAAAAACTAATGGTTGAAGGCGGAAGCACAGTAATTTATAACTTTCTTAAAAATGGCTTAGTAGATGATTTTTATGTTTATACTGGGCCAATGATTCTAGGTTCAAAAAAAGCACCAAGTCTCATTAATCAAGAAAACTTTGAACAAATTATAAAACTAAAAATAGTTGACACAAAAAAAATTGGTGAAGGACTATTAGTTCATTATAGATTATTATGAAACTTTTATGCGATCAAATGCTGGGATCACTTGCAAAATGGCTGAGAATCTATGGTTTTGATACTTACTTTGCAGAAAGAACAGTTGATGATTCAGAGTTGATTAATATTGCAAAAAAAGAAGGAAGAGTTTTAATCACTAGAGATAAAGAACTAGTATATAATGCAAAACGGGAAAATGTTAAGGTAATCAAAATAGAAACAACAGATTTAGAAGAACAAAAAGAGCAAATAATAACAATTATTAAACCAAAATCAGTAAACTATCTTAGCAGGTGTTTACTTTGTAACTCTTTACTTGAAGAAATTAGCAAAAATGAAGTAAAAAACAAAGTACCTGAAAAAATCTTTGAAAACAATGAGGAATTTTTGTACTGTAAAAAATGCAACAAGATATACTGGAAAGGTACACACTACGAAAACATGCTTTCTAAAATAAACCAAAAGAATTTATCTTAGCATTCTAACCATTTGAGCATGAGGAATGCCCTTTATTTTTATCACTGAGTCCGGATCGATAAGGCCAAGTTCAATTGCGGCTTTTATTGTCTCAGGCCCTACAAGATTTGCAATAGTTGATTCATCTAGAAATTTTTTAAAAACATCAGATGTGACTTTTTCACCGCCATAAAAATCTTTTCTTATATCTATCTGAAATTTCCCTTCCTCGAATTTTTTGCCGAGGAGTTTTTCATCGCATGCACCAATTAATAGGTCGCTTCCTCGTTTGTATCTTTTCATACTAATCATTTTACTACGTTTCCAGTTGTCTCTAATTCTATGTTAGATTCTTTTCTTTTATATTCCTTTTGGAAAAAAGCCTTTTTTCATGGTGTTTTTCCTCTAGAAAACAAGAGACACTTTTATGATAGTTCTTTTTCGCTATAAAACGGTGTTATTTACAGAAAATTATTTATATAAGCTACCTAAAATTTTTATAAAAAATATTTTTTCAGACCGTAATTCTAAATATCCGTGATTATATACACCTTTTTACACACAAGGTAATATTTTTTTGTGGGAAGGTGCAGATGAAAGAAATTATCAAATCATTCTCTGAGCATGGGACATTTGTCCAACCGGATACACTAGATTATATAATGTCAAAGAAAAGCCCGCATGAGTTTGCATCATATCTTGCAAAAAATCTCAAAGAATATCCTCTAGTTTTAACAATAGATCATGTCAAACGGGTTGAACAGATAAAAGTAAAATCCGAAGAAAAAACACCTTCTCAGAACTCATTAAAAGAAAAAGAGATACAAACAAAAATGCTTTCAGCAATTTATGGGGGGGATTTACCAAAGCCTCCTTCACCAGATACAGAGCTTGAATATGATGATCCTGATAAAGATGATCAGATAGAGATTGCCGAAGAAGAAACAACTGAGTTTATACCACCAAAGATAAACATAGGAAAAGTTAAAAGCTGGAAACCAGAAGCAGCTGAATATGACTCTGAAATAGAGATTATAAAGGATGTTACTGGAAACAGTATATGTGAAGGAACGACAGATGATTTCAACAAACTTTTCATGAACCGGTTCAGTTCAATTAAAAAAGTTCTAAGAGCGCAGAGAAGAGAACTTGCAAATGCAATGCCTATAAATCGAATTAAGAAAAACGATTTAAACGAAGTACAAATGGTAGGCATTGTAAAGGAAGTTCGAACCACAAAAAACGGTCATCGCCTGATAGAGCTTGAAGATGAAACAGATAGCGCTATTTGTATTGCTCTTAAACAAAACCGTGATGTTTTAAGTGTTGCAAATGAAGTAGTGTTTGATGAAATAATAGGAATTCGTGGTAAACTCAGCAAAAACGGCGATTTAATAGTAATAGACAACATTGTTTATCCTGATATAAGTATTCAAAACCAGCATCACAAGAGCCCAGTTCCTGTTTATGCTGCATTTTTATCAGATATTCATGTTGGAAGCAAACAATTCATGCAGGATGAATGGAACAGTTTTCTTCATTGGATAAATGGCGATATGGGAAACTCTCGACAACGTACTGTTGCTGGGAAAATAAAATATTTGGTAATACCTGGTGATGTTGTTGATGGGATAGGAATTTATCCAAATCAGGATAAGGAACTATCGATTTCTGATGTTTATAGGCAATATGAGGCACTTGCCGAGCAACTAAGAACAATACCGGATCACATCTCAATCATAATGCAACCTGGAAACCATGATGCCGTGCGGCCAGCAGAGCCACAACCTACTTTTGAAAAAGAAATACAAGACTTATTTTCTGGAATGAACATGACTTTTGTTGGAAACCCATGTTATTTCAGCCTTCATGGTGTTGAAATACTGTCTTATCATGGCCAAAGCCTCTTGGATTTTGCAACAAACATCCAGCATCTAAAATACAACGATCCAGTAGAGACTATGAAAGTAATGCTCAAAAAACACCATCTTGCACCTACATATGGAGGATATACACCTCTTGCACCAGAGCATATGGACTACATGCTCATAGATAGAATCCCTGACATATTTGTGACTGGACACGTGCATCTTGCACAAATCGCAGAATATCGTGATGTAAAACTCATAAATGCATCTAGCTGGCAGTCACAAACAAGTTACCAAAAGATGCTTAATTTTATTCCAGACTCTGCAAAACTTCCGATAGTTGATCTTAAAACCAATAATGTTACTATGATGGATTTTAGTAAAAAATAATGTTATTTTATTCTATAAAGCTTTCAAAGGTCGATAACTTTTTATATCATATGATATAATATTATATCAGGTGATAACTTAATGTATCAATATTTTAATAGATATAAAATCCTCCGAGTATTTTTTGATAGCCCAAACAAAAAATATCAGCTGAGGCAACTATCTCGAATTACAAAAATCTCTTTGCCTTCTGTAAAAAAACACGTAATTGAACTTTTAAAACAAGATTTAGTCAAAGTAGTAAATAGTGGATTGTACAAAGGATACAAATCTTCACTTTCAGAAAAATACAAGTTACTAAAAAGAAATGATTTACTCTTAAGACTGGAAGAATCTGGACTAATAAGAAAATTAGAAGATATATACACTCCAAATTGTATAATTCTTTATGGAAGTGCTATAGAGGGAGCAGACGATGAAAGAGGAGATATTGACATATTTGTCCAAAGTCAGCAAAAAAACATTGATTTAAAAAAATACGAAAACAAACTAAATAGAACAATAAACATAATTTTTGAACCAGATATAACAAAGATAGACAAAACTTTTAAAAACACACTTTCAAATGGAATCGTTCTAAAAGGATTCCTGAAGGTGCTTTAAAAGATGAAATGGGAAGACTGCATTGAATACAAAATAAAAAAAGTAAAAGAAAACCCTGAACAAGCAAAAGCTCTTTTTCAACTTGCAAAAAGAAGACTCGAGTCAATTAAAAAAAGAAGAAAAGATGAATACCCACAATTTTTGATAGAATCCTATTACGAAACAATTAAAGAACTAATATCGGCACTTCTCTCAATACATGGCTACAAAAGCTACAGCCATGAATGCTTAGTTGTTTTCATAAAAGAGTACTATCCTGATTTTTTAGATGACTCCCAACTTCATTTCTTAGACAGCATGAGAAAACTTAGAAGTGATATTCAGTACAGAGGACAAGATGTTGCAGATGATTACTTGGAAAGAAATATTGCAACGATTGAAGAAATCATACAGGCATTGTTTAGCGTTATAGAAAAAGAACTTCATTAGAAATAATTAATATTTAATTAAAACTCATTTTAAAAAAATACAAAACTTTTAAACGTAAAATATGCATTATTAATTTTTACCTAGTTTTATTGAGTGTAAACATATGGGTGGGGACCTTTCAAAGAATGTAGCAGTAAGTGCAAACATGCAAAAATATTTCTCAGAGTTACAAAGAGAAATAGATAACTGCTATAAAATCGCAGAAAAAGCTCGAAAAAAAGGACTTGACCCAGAAACAAAAGTAGAAATCCCACAAGCAATGGATCTAGCAGCACGTGTGGAGCAATTAGTAGGACCAGAAAACATAGCACCAAAAATAAGAGAAGTAACTAAAAAAATCACAAACAGAGAACTAGTAAGCCTGGACATTGCAAAATACATTGCAAGTGGTAAAAAATACAAATTCAAAACACCAGAAGAAGCACTCGACCAGGCAATAAGAACAGGCCTTGCAATTCTTACTGAAGGCGTACTTGTTGCACCACTCGAGGGAATTGCAGATGTAAAAATAGGCAGCAACAAAGACGGTTCAAACTATGTAGACCTATATTTCTCAGGGCCAATACGCTCAGCAGGTGGAACAGGCCAGGCAATGAGCGTTCTCATCGCAGATGTTGTAAGACGAGAAATGGATATTGGAAAATACTTACCAACAGACGGGGAAGTAGAGCGATACAAAGAAGAAATACCACTATACAAGAGAGCACAGCACCTTCAATATACGCCAAGTGTAGATGAAATAGACAAAATTGTTCGAAACTGCCCGATATGTGTAAACGGTGAGGGGACAGAAAAAGAAGAAGTAACAGGATACCGAGATCTCCCGAGAATAGAAACAAACCGTTTGCGTGGCGGAGCATGCCTAGTAATTGCAGAAGGACTTTGTCTGAAAGCACCAAAACTTCAAAAGCACGTTAAAAAACTCAAACTCAAAGGATGGGATTTTCTAGACATATTCATCAGTAAAAAAACAAAAGAAAACCCTGATAAAAAAGAATCAGATATACCAGAAATATCACCTTCTAAAAAATACATAGGTGAAGTAATTGCGGGAAGACCCGTATTTTCTCATCCAAGTAGAAAAGGCGGATTTAGACTAAGATACGGCCGAGCAAGAACCGCGGGACTTGCATCAACTGCCGTAAACCCGATATCCATGCATATGATGGATGGCTTTATTGCTGTTGGAACACAACTAAAAACAGAAAGACCGGGCAAAGGAACAATAGGGACACCGTGTACTACAATAGAAGGACCAATAGTACTACTACAAAACGGTGATTTGGTACAAATAAAAAATATGGAACAATTCAAAGAAAGCAACATAAAACAAATAATGGATCTTGGAGAAATACTCATACCCTTTGGCGAATTCATAGAAAACAATTCACTTCTACCAGATTCAAGCTACGTATATGAATGGTGGATACAAGACCTACAAAAACAACTTAAAATATTGCCAGAAAATCAGACTTACAAAGAAATAAAAAAAGCAGATGAAAAAACAAACGAAATAATAAAAAAAGAACTTTCAAAAGAAATAAATCTTGAAAACCCAACATGGGATGAAGCAATAACTATATCTGAAAAATACAAAATACCACTACATCCAAACTACAACTTATTCTGGCACGACGTAAAACCAGAAGACATAAAGAAACTCTCAGAATACATTTTAGAAAAAGGTACAATACAAGAAGAAAAACTAGTTCTTCCTTCAAACAAAGAAATAAAAGATATATTATGCGAACTAGGGGCACTTCATAAACAAGAAGAAGGACAAATGGTTTTTGACAAATACAGTCAAGCACTAATAAGATGTTGTGGGCTAGAAATAAAAGAAGGAAAAATAAACAAAACATCTCGAACTAACATTTTCTCAAAAATAAAAGAAAACACAAACTCTGTAGAACTTGCATCAAAACTCTCGGACTTAAAAATAATACCAAAAGCTCCATTTAGAATAGGAACCCGTATGGGCAGACCAGAAAAAGCAGCAGAGCGAAAAATGAAACCACCACCACATGTACTGTTTCCAATAGGAAATTATGGTGGAAACCAAAGACTAGTGCGAAACGCAGCAGATCAGGGAAAAATAGAAGTTGAGGTAGGAACCAGGATATGTACGAAATGTGGAGCTAAAACACATAAGCTGTTTTGTGACTGTGGAGGACATACGGAAGTTGGGAACGGAAGAATTGGAACCTCTGAAATAGACCTTAGAAAGGAACTAGCAAAGGCACAAAAAAACATAAAAGAAAGAGTGCTGCCTGAAACAATCAAAGCAGTAATAGGAACAATCTCAAAACACAAAACACCAGAGCCCCTAGAAAAAGGAATACTTCGTGCAAAACACAACATCTATGTTTTCAAAGATGGAACTGCTCGTTTTGATATGACAGATGCACCAATCACCCATTTCAAACCAAAAGAAATAGGAGTCACTGTAGAAAGACTCAACAAACTAGGTTATACAAAGGATCATATTGGAAATGATTTGGTAGATAATAGTCAGATATGCGAAATTAAGATACAAGATGTAATAATTTCAAAATCATGTGCAGAATACTTCGCACACATCGCAAATTTCATAGATGAATTACTTGTCAAATTCTATGGGCTTGAAAGATTTTATAAAATAAGAAAACTAGAAAACCTTGTAGGACACCTAACAGTAGGCCTTGCACCACATACAAGTGGTGGATCATTATCAAGAATAATTGGTTTTACAGATGCACAAGTCTGCTATGCGCATCCTTTTTATCATGCATCGAAAAGAAGGAACGCGGATGGGGACGAGGATGCCTTAATGCTCCTTATGGACGCCCTCCTAAATTTCTCTCACTCGTATATTCCTGATAAACGTGGTGGTAAGATGGATTTACCACTGGTTCTTACAACGCGTCTTGATCCATCTGAGATAGATAAAGAAGCGCATAATGTAGATACGCTTTATAGATATCCTTTGGAATTTTATAAAGCAACTCTCAAACATGAACACTCCAAAGAACTCGAGTCTGTAATGGGGCTTGTCTCATCACGTCTTGGGACAGAGCTTCAATATGAGCAATTTGGTTTTACCCATGATACAGAGGATATTTCTGCAGGGCCGGTACAGTCTAGCTACAAATCTTTGAAGACTATGATGGATAAAATGAATGCCCAACTTGATCTTGCAGCAAAGATACGAGCAGTTGATGAAGCAGATGTAGCATACAAGGTAATAGAGCGGCATTTCTTACCAGATATGCTCGGTAATCTTCGCGCTTTCAGCAAACAATCAGTACGTTGTCCTTCCTGCAACATTGTTTATAGACGTCCACCACTTCAAGGAGTTTGTATGAAATGTCATGGTAAACTAACTCTTACGGTTCATGAAAAATCAGTTAAAAAATATCTAGATATTTCAAAAACAGTAGCTAAAAAATATAATATTTCTCCTTATGCTCGTCAGAGAATAGTATTGGTTGAGAAATCTATTGACTCTCTTTTTACAAGTGATAAGGTAAAAACTACTAAACTTGATGATTTCTTTTGAAAATTGTATGTTTTAAAGCATAACTTTCAAATATTACCGTTTTATATGCTATCAATAGTTCGGAGTTTGTTGTAATGGTTGAAAATATGATTCGTCAGACCAGTAAGAAGAAATGGTACCAGATGTCTATTTATCTGAATATCGTATTGTTTTTCATCGTTGCACTGTTTACATATTTACTAGTTAAGGACTCTATAGACTATGGAAGATTTGGTGGAGATAGATGGCTATATGTTACAAGAGATATTGGATTTATAGCAATCGCTGTAGCTCTTATATTCTTCCAGTTCTTTAGAAATCTGTTTGTGATCATTAAAAGATCACTCTAGGATACATATTTGTTTGGCGATAGGTGTGGAATAGACCGGGGAGGTAGGCGTTCCCTTTATCAGAAATCGTCTTTATGCTGAGGTTGAACCCAAGAGGCGATGCGTCGAGCATTTATTGATCCATCTGCTAACAATGAGACCTTGTCCTTTGGGATCAGAGGTGATGGACCCATATAACTGGAGGGTTATATGATCATCTTCGCTGTGGAAATCGGGTTAGGCACGGAAGTGAGCAGCCTTACCATAGACTGCTGATGCTCGAAGGGTCAACGGGGTCGAGAAGGCGGTTGGGCAGTCAATAGATGCCACGTGCACCCACTCGCGGAGTTTTCACACCCGCTAAAAAACTTTTAATAACCTCCTGAAAATGTTTATAAGTAGAAGTTTGTTATCACTCTTTTACCGTTATTTGGGGGAATATTACTTTGGTGAAACTATTGAAGGACGAAACGCTAGTTGGTCAGTGGCAAGATTTTTTAGAGGAACACTGCAAATCAGACATTGAAACAGTAGCGCTCAGTTATCCAGATAAACGCAGTCTTTTTGTTGATTACTGGAAAATAGATAAAGTAGATTCTAAACTTTCTGAAATGCTTCTTACCCAGCCTTATAAAGCGATTTTTAATGCAGAAGAAGCTCTTAAAAACATAGATGTTGCAGCAGAGCAGAAACTTCGTCTGCATTTTCGTGTTAAAAACCTTCCTGATACAAATAAGATTATTATCCGTCATATTCGCGCTAATCACTTAGGAAAGATGATGGCAGTCGACGGTCTTGTTAAAAAAAGAACTGAGGTTCGCCCTAAGCTTCAGATTGGTGCTTTTCAGTGCTCTAAATGTGGTGCTGTAATTAGAATTGAACAAGAGGAAGATATTCTCAAAGAACCATCTGAGTGTTATGAGGATCAGGGTGGCTGCGGTAGAGTTTCATCTTTTAAACTTCTTACAAATCTTTCTCAGTTTGTTGATTCTCAAAAAATTGAGATCCAAGAAAATCCTGAAGGCCTCCGTGGTGGTGCCCAGCCTGAGCGTATTAGTGTTTTTCTCGAGGATGATTTAGTTGGGGAAATTGCTCCGGGTGATAGGGTTGTTGTGAATGGAATACTTCATTCTATGCAGCGTCGTCGTGGTACTTTTAGGCTTACTAGTTTTGCAAAGACTATGGAAGCAGTAAGTATTGAAAATCAGGAGCTTGCCTTCGAGGAAGTTGAAGTAACGCCTGAGGATGAAAAAGAGATCCTAAAGATTAGCAAGGATCCTGAGATTTATGATAAGATAAAAAAGAGTATCGCTCCAACTATTTATGGTATGGATGTTGAAAAAGAAGCACTTATATTGCAGCTCTTTGGTGGTATGGCAAAGCAGATGCCAGATGGGACACGTATTCGTGGCGATATCCATGCACTATTTGTGGGTGATCCTGGTACTGCAAAATCTCAGATGCTAAATTATATGAGCAAGCTTTCTCCAAGAAGTGTTTATGCGTCTGGTAAAGCTTCATCTGCTGCAGGTCTTACAGCGGCTGCGGTTCGTGATGAGTTTGGTGAGGGTCAGTGGACCTTGGAGGCAGGAGCACTTGTTCTTGCGGATATGGGCATTGCTTGTATTGATGAGATAGATAAGATGGATGATCAGGATAGGTCTAGTCTTCACCAGGCAATGGAGCAGCAGGAGATATCTGTTGCAAAGGCTGGTATAAATGCAACACTTAAATCTCGTTGCGCGCTTCTTGCTGCAGCAAACCCAAAGCTTGGCAGGTTTGATGAGTTTTTACCAATTCATGAGCAGATTAATATGCCACCTGCACTTCTTTCTCGTTTTGATCTTATATTTAGTATTCTTGACAAACCTCATCGTCAGAAAGATACAGACCTTGCGACACATATTCTTATGACGCATAAGGCAGGTGAAGTTAGTGAAAATATTTTAAAAACCAAGAAATCCAAGTATACAAAGAAGCAGCAGGAAGGTTTTATTAAAAGTGTTTTACCAGTTTTTGAGCCTGAATTTTTAAGAAAATATGTAGCTTATGCAAAGCGTACTATTTACCCCGTTATGACTGATGAAGCACTTGAGATTTTAAAGAGTTATTATGTTGATTTTAGAAACAGTTCTGAGGATACTGTAACTTTTACCCCTCGTCAGCTTGAAGCATTTGTCCGTCTTTCTGAAGCTAGTGCTAAAATCAGGCTTAGTCAAGAGGTAACAATTGATGATGCAAAACGTGCGATTTATATCATTGATCAATACTTGCGAAGGGTCGGAATGGATAGGGAGACAGGTCGTTTTGATATTGATATTATCACTACTGGTATTTCTCATAGTCAGCATGATAGAATGAGAAATCTTATGGATATCATACAGCGTCTATGCACCGAGGCAAAAGATGGTAATGCTGCCCGTGGCGATATTATTCGTGAGGCAGAAATAGATGGTCTTGAGTCAAGCAAGGTGGAGGAAGCTCTCGATAGACTCAAACGTAATGGACAAATTTATGAGCCTGTGCATGGAAAATACAAAATAACAGAGTATTAAAGCTTAGGAGAATTTAATTTTCCTACTGCTTTTTTAACGTTTTCTCTTTGTTTCTCCCCAAGTTCAGAGACAATATAGTCTGTAAACTTGGTTTTAATATCATTCCAGTTGAGTGTAGTTATTCCAAAATCCATTTTTTTGCCTGAAGATGCTTTATAGACCTTTGGCATCATCTGGCTAGTGTTTGCGTTATCCATGTGCATTATATAGTTTTTCTTTAGAGTCTTTTTCTCGAGTACATAGATTTCAAATTTTCTGTTGAAATATTTAAAACCTGCATCTCTATCATAGTATCTGTATTCAAGTTCAAAATTCTTATTAATTGGAATTGTTCCTCTATCCATAGTGCATCCTCACAAAAAAGGTAATGCAGGCCTTTTTTATAATCTTTTTTAATTTTAAAGATATTCCTTGCTTTGCAATTTTTTTGATATAACATTTAAATGTTACTTTGCGACTAAATTATAAAATGTGATTTTTGTACTATAAAGCTTATGTACTATTTTATTCAAAAATATATATAAAAGAGAATTTATGGATAGAGTTGTTAAATAATGTATATAAATCTCTCAGATCAAATGAAAAAGAGGTTATAGAAAATGAAATTAAAAATATTGGTCATCGGATTTATGCTGGTTTTATTTGCAAACACGGTAATAGCATCTAATCTTATGGTAAAAAATCAGGAAAGTACAGGTTCTTATGATTGGACTCAAATACATGAAGATGGATTTGGAAATGTTGAAAATGTGGGTGTTAGAGGAATAGAAATATTTGATGATAATGTTGTTATTGGTACAGCAAGTTTTAGTGAAGACAGTGGACTTGTAATAGGAAAGCCAAAATTAATCAAAGATTTTTTTTATGAATATGCAAGCAACGGCTCAGCATCTGATAATTTCAAAAGTAATGGATGTGAGATTTGGGCATATAATGGAACTTCTTTGAGGCCCATTATAGCAGAAAATGGAACCATGGATGCAGGTTTTGGAAATAAAAACAACTCTGAAATTGGTTTTTTGATAAGTTTTGATAATTATCTATATGCGGGTACTAGAAATTATGAAGAAGGATGTGAAATTTGGAGAACAAGCGATTTAGATTTAGAATGGGAATGTGTTTCAGATTCTGGATTTGGAAATGTTAAAAATTCCTGGGCGATGGAAGAATGTATCTTCAAAGGAGATCTTTATATCGGAACTTATAACATTGATGAGGGGACAGAGATATATAGAACAAATGATGGAGTTAATTGGACTCAAGTAGTCGGAAAAGACTCATCTATAAAAAGTGGTTTTGGAAATAAAAATAATTTTTATACTTGGTCTAGTGCTGTATATAATGATACTCTTTATATTGGAACGGATTACATTGGTAAAGGCAAATATGGGGGAGAATTATGGAGATCTAATGATGGAGTTAATTGGACGCCCATAATATCTGATGTAGAAGGTGCATTATATCCTTTAGATTTTCATATTTCGCCAGGATACCATGGTGGACTTAGAAACATGGTTGTCTATAAAGATGAATTATATCTTGGTTTTGTTACAACTGATACTCCATTCAGTCTTGGTTTGAAAAATTTTAAAAGACTTAAAATCAGCATTCCTGCAGCTTTGCCATCCTTATTTAATATCTTTAGAATAAAGAGAACAATTGGTCTAGAAATTTTTAAATTTAATGAAACTACAGATGATTTAAAGGTAGTGATTGGCGGCTATAAACGGGGTGTATTCAGTGGTGGTTTTGGTGATGATTGTAATGAATATCCTTGGTCCATGCTTGTTCATAACGATTCTTTGTATGTCGGAACATCCCATGTTCAATCATATGATATAGTTCTTGAAAGAGTTGGGTTGTTTAAATGGACTGCGTGTATAAATCCTCCTGTTGGCGGCGGAGAAATATGGCGGTATAATGGTACTAATTGTGAGCAAATAAATGAGGACGGATTTGGTGATAAATACAATACAGGAATACGAGAAATGATAGTATATAATGATAAATTAGTTGCAGGGCTACTAAACGTTAAAACAGGCTGTGAGCTTTGGGAATCGAAAATAGAATAATAAAAAAAGATTTGTTGGACTAATTTTTTTAGTCCATATAATACTCTGCGGAGTTTGGCTCAGGCTTGAGTCCTTTTCTTTCTCTTATTTGTTTTACTACGTCATCTTGTAAATGTTTTGGCATAGGCTCAAAGCCCATGTTTTCTGTATTCCAAAGAACGCGTCCGCCTGTTGCAGATCGTATTGCTGAAGCAAATCCGAACATTTCCGATACTGGTGCTTTCGAATCGATGTTCACACTGTCACCTTCAGATATCATATCTTTTACTTCTGCACGTCTCTGGTTTAGCTCACGGCTTGCATCTCCCATAAGGTCTTGTGGAGTGCTAATGAATACTTTTTGCATCGGCTCTAAAAGTATTGGATCTGATACTGTCATTGAACCATATATTGCGTTTCTTGCCGCAGGTATTACCTGCGCAGGTCCTCTGTGTATTGCATCTTCGTGAAGTTTCGCATCAACTAGTTTTACAAATACTCCCTGGCATGGCTCATTTGCTATAGGCCCGCTTTTCATTACTTCATCGAATGCTTCTTTTATAAGCTCACGTGTTTCATGTAAATACTGAATTCCTTTTGTTACATCTGCTATCATGTTTGTACCATAAACTCCAAAGACTCCTTTCGCTTCTTCTTTGGAAAAACCTAGTTCTTGTAGAGCTTTTTGTACTTCGTTTTTGTGTTTTTTAACATTTTCTGGTATGTCATTGTTTTTGAGTGCTTGTACTACTTTTTCTGGAAGTGGTTCTACTTCTATGTAAAACCTGTTGTGTTTGTTTGGTGATTTTCCCTCGAATTTTCCCGGGCTTTTCTTTGCAACTGATTCTCGGTATACAACAATTGGCTCAGAACATACGATGTCTAGTTTATGGTCGTTTCTTATTCTGTATTCTGTGATTTCAAGGTGAAGCTCTCCCATTCCACTCATGAGGTTTTCACCTGTTTCTTGGTTGATATTTACTTGTATACTTGGATCTGCTTTTGAAACACTTCTTAAAACTTCTATTAATTTTGGTAGGTCTTTTGTGTTTTTTGCTTCAACTGCAACAGTTACAACGGGTTCGCTGACATGAACAATTCTTTCAAAAGGCTCTGCATCTACGTCATCTGTAACCGTGCTACCTGCGATTGCGTCTTTTATTCCAGTTACTGCTACAATATTTCCGGCTGATACATATTCTACAGGAATTCTGTCGAGTGCGACCATAACATTTACTTGTTGTACACGGTTTTTGTTGGGCATTCCAACAACGTATAATTCTTGCCCTCTCTCTATTTTACCAGAGTACATACGACCTACTGCAACTTCTCCTGCATGCGGGTCGAGTATAATCTTTGTAATCATTAGTGCTAATGGTCCTTTTTCTTTGCATTCAATCATGCTTTTTCCAAGTTCTGAAGAGTCATCTCCACGCCATATGTGTGGGATTCTATATTTTTGTGCAACTGCAGGTGATGGTAAGTGATCGATTACCATGTCAAGGACGACTTGGTGAATTGGTGCTTTTTTAGCAAGTGCTTTTTGGTCGTTTTTGTTACAATATTCATAGATGTCTTTGAATGAAATGCCTGTTTCTTTCATGTATGGAACTGAAATTGCCCAGTTGTAAAATGCAGAGCCGAACGCTACTGTCCCATCTTCTGGTTTTGCATTCCATTTACCTTTGAACTCTTCAGGCAGAACTTTGTTTAAAAGTTCATTATATTTTGTAATTATCTTTGCAAATCTCTGCTGCATTTCTTCAGGGGTGACTTTTAGCTCGTTTATGAGACGATCAACTTTGTTTATGAAAAGAACTGGTTGCACTTTTTCTCTCATTGCTTGTCTGATAACAGTTTCTGTCTGAGGCATAGCACCTTCTACGGCACATACTACAACTACGCATCCATCGACTGCTCTCATTGCACGTGTTACGTCTCCACCAAAGTCAACGTGGCCGGGTGTATCTAAGAGATTGATAAGATAGTCTTTACCTTCAAAGCTGTGAACCATAGAGGCTGATGCGGTATTAATGGTTATACCACGGTCTTGTTCTTGTCCTTCATAATCTAAGACAAGTTGTTTTCCTGCAAGGTCCTCACTCATCATTCCACAACCTGCTAGAAGGTTGTCTGAAAAAGTGGTTTTACCATGATCAATATGAGCTGCAATACCTATGTTTCTGATTTGATCTAACTTATTCATTAAATTTTTTGCTTTTGCAATATTTTCTTCCTTTCGTCCCATTTTAACACTCCTATAGGATTATTTGTTTTTCAATAAATTTACCAATTTTAAGCTCTACTATTATCTTGCGGACTTTGCAATACGCTCTACATCATTTTTCTTGGCTACGGCAAAAGAAGACACATCATTTTTGCTTGCTTTTATTAGTTCTTCAGCAAGACAATTTACTATACTCTTTTTGTTTTTGTATGTTGCGTTTACAACACCTGTGCAGATGTTTCTGATAGCGATGTCAAGACGTCTTTGTGGTGCAACATCTACTGCTTTAGGAACGCTTATTCCACCAAAACGAAGACGAGTTGTTTCTTCCTTTGGTGCTGCGTTTTGAATAGCATCTACTAGAACTTGCATTGGATTTTTCTTTGTTTTTTTATCGATTATCTCTAGTGCATCTCGTACTACTTTGTATGATTTGGTTTTTTTACCATTGTATTTTTCTGTTCTCATTATGTTATTTATCAAACGTTCGATGATTGGTATTTTTGATTTTGCAAAAAGTTTGTTATTGAAGATTCCTCCAAGGTATATGTTTTCTGTTTCGATATTCATGTAACGTGCAAGACCTTGATCTTCAATTTTTACTTCGTCCATGTTGTATTTTGAAAGTACTGGAAAGAAACTCATTTCTGTTTTGTTTGTTTTTTTCGCACTCATATTTATCGTCTCATTGCCTTTTCTACTTTACCTTTTATCATTTCATGTAGTGATACGTCATTTACTTTTATGACTTTAAAACGAACACCGGGAATATCTCCATATGAACGTCCCATACGTCCACCAATTCCCTCTACCATTACTTCGTCGTGCTCATCAATAAAGCTGATAGCATTATTTCCTGGTGCAAAAGCAGTTATTTGTCTGCCGTTTTTAATAAGCTGAACTTTTACACATTTACGAATAGCTGAATTTGGCTGTTTTGCCTCTATTCCTACTTTTTCTACTACAATTCCTCTAGCTTGCGCTGTACCTTCTAAAGGATCTGCTTTCTCCTTTAAATGAAGAATTCTCTTTTTGTAGTATCTATCATTCCAGAGCTGTTTTTTTCTGGATTTTTTAAGTTTTCTTGCTGCATTTATTCCTTTGCCCAATGTAATTCACCTTGTATTCAGGAGTAACGCTGTATGCACTTTTAATATTTAAATTATATTGTTGAAAAACAGATATATTATCTTACTCAAAATCAGGCTTTTATTCAGCCGGTTTAGATGTATGTTCTTGTATCATCTTTGATGTTAAGGCTCTTTTGTTCTAATACTTTGTAGTTTGTAACTGTTGAAAAGGAATCAAGATCTCCTATCAAAAGACTTGAATCTGCTACGTATTTTATTCCTGAAAGAGATACTTTGATTGATTCATTTGTCCCATCGTCTATAAATAATCTTAGATGATGTGCACTTTCCATTCCAAAGTTCTGGTTTACTTCAGCTACTAGTTTATTTGGTCCGGTGGAAGTTCCTGCGCATTCAACCGGGATCCAGCCATTATTTCCAATGCTTTTTTCACCAACATATACCTCAGCCCATGCGTGAGGTATACCATTGTTTTCTTCTATTAAAAATCCTCTAATAAATCTGGCGGGAATTTTTACTGCTCTGCAGAGAGAAATATACAAAAATGACAAATCATCGCAGTCTCCTGTTTTGTTTTCAAATGTAGAGATACATGTTTGTACACTGTTATAGTTGCTGTGAATCGTATATGTTGTTTCTTCTTTAAGCCATTTGAATATTTCTTTTGCAATGATAAAAGAATTATTTGTCCCTGAATCTTCTTTTATTTCTTGTGCGATGCTTAAAATATTTGGCTCTTCTGGATTAATAAATACTACTGTTTCATTTCCTTGTTTGTGACAATATCTGCTGACCATATTATTTTCAGTTATCAATTGGTCTATAGTCCATGCGCTGCTCCCCGAAATATCTGATTCGTAGAATACTTCTGCTGTAACATTTGCAGTAAGGCCTAACTGCATATTTTTACAACTTTTTGTACTTATATTCCAGCTTTTCATATCATTAAAAGTTGCAAGAGTGATATTTTCATACTCCTCGCTTAACACGCCTATATTTGTTACCTGCCCGTTTATTAATTCAGGGATATCGCAATCATACATTAAATTAAAATCCCCATTACCACTACATTCTATGTTATAACCATATGTTATTGTATAGCTTATTTTAGTTGGATTTTCTTCATATGTTACTCCATTGTTTGAAAAAATTTGTTCTATACAACCTGAAACTAAAGCTATACTAAAAAATAGAATAAATATTGGAATTATTTTTTTATTTTTCATCTCCTCAGTTTAATTTTATCTTCTGAAAAATCCTTTCTTTTCAGTCTTAAGAGTCGACCGGTATTTACATCCCTGACTCATCGGGCAATTCATACATTTGGGGCTTTCAACACTACATACAGTATTTCCAAGCTTTGAAAGACTTTCAAGATACTTATACACATTTTCATTCATTTTTTCTGCTTCTTTGGTAAGCATCTTAATTGCCTCATCAGGATTGTCGGTGTCTACCCATCCAAGACGATATGCAACGCGGGTGACTGTTTTTGCCTTATCCGTTACAGTGTCTTTCTTCTCAACAGGTTTTTCTTCTGTTATGGGTGGCTCGTTAATTGTTGTTGGTGGCGTAGGGGTTTTTGGAACACGTGGTTCTTTAACGTTTATCTCTCCACCATTCTTTGATATATCAACGCTTTTTCCACCATGGCTTGTTTCTCTTGTCCTAATCTCAGTCATAACAGGCATCTGAAGACCGGCACCAGAGATAAGTGCAACACCAATGGGTAGGCGCTGTATCTCACGGTAAGTCTGACTGGTAAGCCCCTCGACACTTGAAATAATTGCTTTCAAATCATTAGGATTTGTAACTTTTAAAATAATATTGGTATTACACTGCGAAATAATGTTTTTATCAACTTTTGCAGGACGTTGTGAAACAATGCAAAGCCCCATTCCAAACTTACGCCCTTCAGATGCAATTGTTCTAAGAATAGCAGAGGATACCGCTTTTCCAACGCCTTTTTCAGGACAATAATTATGTGCCTCTTCTACTACAAGCAAAAATGGTGGTACTTTCCCTGCTTTTCTATCATCAAATAATTCTTTAGTAAGACGTGCTACAACGACATCTTGTACGTCTGGTGGAACGCCTTTCATGTTTATTAGTGAGCATTTACCGGGTTTTACAAGATCTGTAGTCGATGTTCCATCTTCTGAGAAAACTCCAATGCTATCAAGTGATTCGAGGGCTGCTATTACATTCCAGCGAGCGTTACTTTTTGATCTTCCTACAGACTCAATTATGTCCCTTAAATTGTAAGTGGATTTGTACTCCTTTACTTCTTTTATTGCTTGGTACAAAACGCCCACCTGTGGACCAGATAGTTTTGCAGATAAAAGGTCAATTATCTCACGAGCCTGAAGATTAACCCCATTAAGGGTAATATGTTTAATATTTCCGCGTGTGCCTATTGGTGAGTATTCATTAATCTGACTTTTGTAATCCTTCTGTTTTATATTATAACGTGGCATGTTCTTTTTGTCTTTACGATTCGTATTGGGCTTGGTAAGGCTGTGATATTCTCCATGTGTATCAATAATTACCATTGGCACCTTTTTCTTGAGCATTTCTTCAACAAGAACGCCACATGCATATGATTTTCCCCCGCCAGTTTTTGCAAGGATACATATGTGTTTTTGGACAAGAGCATCAATGTTTAAGAAAACCTGCAGCTCATGGCCTTTTAAAAGACCAAGATATGCGCCGTTTTCTTTGCTGGCACTAAGACCAAGAACATAACGAATTAAATCCTCATTTGCACGCATAAGGGCTGTCCCGCTTCTAAAAGGTGATTTTGGAGATTGAAGCAGTCCTTTTTTGTCACGATAGCCTATAACATCTGCAAAAGCAGAAAGACTAGTTCTAATAGTAGGTAACTCTTCTTTGTTCATCATCATTGCTGCGTCTTCAAATTTAAGATCAGAAATCTCTTTTATATCAAGAATTTGTGCTAGCATATTTCCTTCTTTATGCGGAGCAAAAATATAGTCGAATTTACGTAAACTTTGTCCGTTTACAGCAAAGTTGAATTCAGTACTTCCTACATCACCGTAGATGTAACCGATAACATCTTTTTTTTCTTGCATCACAAGTCCCCTATCAAGTTTGATATAACAGCCTGGGTTTATTATATTTTTTGTAATTTTTCTCCGAGATATGCAGGTAATTGTGCAAGTTCTAAGAGTGCCTCAATTTCCATGAAATGAAGCTTTCCAGGTATTACTATTGTATGGAGAGGTTCTCCAAAATCTAGTTTTTTAAGACTTTTTATACTATCTGCCCTGATAACTGGTTCTTCTGAACCTGCACGAGCAACAACGCAAACAATGCTTTCTTCTGAAATTAATTTCTCTTTTTTGATATCTTCCATTTCAAGAAGTAAATCTATTGCTTCATTTGCAGTCATATAACGATTTTTATCCTCTTGTATATCCAGAAGGACCATTGTATGAAGACCCATCTTTTTGTTATCTCTTATAACATCATAAGGACTTGTTGGAAAATATTCTTTCTCAGGATAAGCAAGAGTTGTAGTTCGACCAAACTTGTAATTCTGAAGTCCTAGAAGTCCGGGTACTGCTGTTACAATGCTGCTACCATGAACAACTTTTGTTTTTATCCCTTTTTTTTCTGCTCTAATCCTTAAATCAACGTGGGTTGTAGCAGTCATACTGTCCCCTGCAGTTAAAAAAACAATGTTTTGGCTTAAAGCACTATCTAAAACTATATCTCCTTTTTCAGTCTGAGCACGGTCTAAAACTTTTATTTTTTTGCCATAGAGTTTTTCCATTTTTTCAAATGTTGTTCCTACAAGTTTTGCAGTATAAAACTCAGCAAGTATAATGTCAGATTCTTTTATTTTTTCTAAACCTTTCGCAGGTAGGTCTTTTTCGTCGTAAAGTCCAAGTCCAATGAATGTTAATGAGCCTTTTTGCATATTGCTTTCTGTAAAGGCTGAATTAATAATTATTGAAATAGTTTTGTTTTTACACTGGGTATTTAAACAAGTATTATAATTACGGCCATGAGATGATACCTACAGGATATGAAATACTTGCAATACCTGCGTTCATTTTTGGAGTAATACTGCTTTACAAAGGATCAGATATTCTTGTAGATGGAACTGTAAAAACAGCTGTGCAGCTTGGTATTTCTGCATTGATTATATCTGTCATACTTGTAGGTTTTGGTACTAGTGCACCAGAGTTTGCTATATCTGTTGGTGCTGCTATTCAAAATAACGCTGACAGCTCAGGGATTTCGCTTGGAAATATTATCGGCTCATGTATTGCGAACCTGATGCTTGTTCTAGGTATTAGTTCGATAATTAAGCCGATAGAGGTAAATACAGGGATAATAAGAAGAGAACTTCCGGTAATGCTTGGAGCAACAGTAGTTTTAGTAACCTCTTCTTTTCTAGGATTATTAGATGAATACAGAATATTTGGTGGTATTCTATTTCTCATCTTGTTTGTAGTGTTCATTTGGTTTTTCATAAGATGTGCAAAAAAAGAAAGAGTAAAAGTAGAAGAAGACCAAAAGGGTAAAACTTGGAAACATGTGCTCTGTATATTTTTAGGAATTGCGGGTGTGGTAATAGGTGCATATCTATTGATTGACTCCTCAATAGTAATTGCTCAGATGTTTGGAATACCTGCTTTTATAATTGCAATGTCAATGGTTGCAATTGGAACGTCTCTACCTGAACTTGTGGTATCTGCTATGGCTTCTTATAAGGGTGAATCAGATGTTGCTGTTGGAAATGTGCTTGGTTCAAATGTTTTTAATATGCTTATGATACTAGGTTTTGCAGCGCTTTTCATTCCACTAAATGCAATAGCTGAGATGGATAATATGCTAATTTTACTTGCTGTAAGCTTTATTATGATTCCAATAGTATATACTGGAAACAAAATAACTCGTCTTGAGGGCGTGTTTATGCTTTTTGTCTATTTTGGTTTTATGATCTATATCTTTAGAGGTTTTATTTTTTAAGCTATAGTTTCTTTTTCAAATTCATTAAATATAATATATCTTATTCCAAACTTTGATGTCTAAGAGAAAAACTGATAAAAACGATATTTTACCAGTAGTGCTTATGGGTGGTTTGTTTTTAGTAATATATGGGCTTGTATTAGCTCTTACAGAACCATTTGTACAAAAAGGTGGTGTCTCAGCGGCTTTTGAAGATATAAACGACCCATTCAATATTTTGTACATAATCGTGATAATGATAGTTTTTACAGCGGTAATACTTCTGATTGCTAAATATTGGAAGGAAAAACTAATTCAGTTTATAATACTTGGAGCAGTAGGATACACATCATTTTATGCTTTTTTCTTGCCTGTATTTACAATTTATATGCCATTCTTTGCATATGAAATACTAATTATCTTTTCGATTTTATGCGCAATAATCCTAGTAATATCTCTTTATAAATATCCTGAGTGGTATGTAATAGATATCGCTGGAATAATTGTGGGTGTTGGTGCAATTATAATATTTGGGATATCCTTAGGTATACCTCTTGTAATAATCTTATTAGTTGCTCTTGCAATATATGATGCTATAAGTGTTTACAAAACCAAACATATGATCGATCTTGCAGACACCGTAATGGACCTTAAATTACCTGTTCTAATGGTCATACCAAAAAGAAAAAAATATTCTCTTATTAAAGAAACAAAGAGATTAAAAGAAAAACTAGATGAAAAAGAAGAAAGGGATGCTTTTTTCATGGGGCTGGGAGATATAGTAATGCCCGGAATACTAGTTGCCGCAGCATACAACAATATTGCAAATGGCCTACCTGTAGCGCTTGGCATTATCCTTGGAACATTGGCAGGTTTTGCACTTCTAATGACTTTTGTTCTAAAAGGAAAACCACAAGCAGGACTACCTTGCCTATGTGGTGGAGCAATAATTGGATACCTTTTATCAAGTTTGATACTTTTTGGAGAACTCAGAGGACTTACTTTAGCTTTTTAATAATTATATTTTGACTTACAATCCTCACACCATACACGGCGGTCAAAATGATTCAAAGGTTTACCACATTTTGGGCAAACTGCTTTTTCAAAAAAATGCTCGAGCCAAATATCTCGTACTTGTGGAACACTTTCGTTTTTAATTTTTGTAAGCATTTCCTTAAGCTCCGGTGTTGTAGCAAATTGTTCTAGATTTGAAAAATTTATTTTAGACGGCCTTTGAGAATTATATGAATCATAATAAATTGTCCTGCCTGCGTTGGTATGTGTTTTTCTACCTCTAAGTAGAATTGCAGCAAGAACAAAACCGCTAATAAGACCACCAATATGTGCGAAATGAGCTGTACTATCTTGGACGTCGAGAAATACTATAACTGTTTCAAATACTGCAAAAATCAAAACAGCGTAAACAACTTTAATTCTCCTTAGAATCATAATTATTCCAAGGGGTATGGGCATTACTACTTCATCCCGCGGATAAGAAAAGGCAAAAGCACCCATTATGCCAAAGATTGCTCCAGATGCTCCTACTAAAGGAATTGGTGATCCCATATTAAAGAACGCATGAGTAAGACTTCCAAAAACCCCTGTTAAAACATAGATTATAAGAAGATTTTTACTTCCTATCCTCTCTTCAAATGCAGCTCCTACAAAGAAAAACACTAGCATGTTACCTAAAAGATGAAGAAATCCGCCATGAACAAACATGCTTGTAAAAATTGTGTAAATCTGTGGAGATTCTTCAATTGATAAATAAACTGATCTAAAAGCCAAATCTTGTAAGACGGGGCTTGTAGTTATATATTGAAAATTGGTCTGAGTTATAAAAGTCATAATAAATATGACTATATTTATCGAAATCAAAACAAAAGTAAGAGTAAATTTTTTGACAAAAGAAAAGATAAGCCCAGCGATAATTACAGCAAAAGCAATTATTGAAACAGGATCAATTGCATTTATTACTAGTACCATTTTCTTTTTCTCCAATCACGAATAACTATAGCAAAGGTTAGGGTGTATATAACTCCTACATAAAATGTGTTTTTATAATCAAAACTGTTTTCCTCTAAACTTTCTTCAACAGGTTCTTCTATTGAATTTGAAAGATTCCAATCATAAAAAAATACATCAGAATAGTATCTTGCGATACTTTCATTTTCAACTATGATTCCTGCTTCACGGTTTTTTGTAAAGCTATTTTCATTCCAATTGATGCTGGAGATCAAGACAGACTTGTTATCGACAACTACTCCTTTGTTGTGAACATTTGTAAAATAAGACCAGTTTGTATAAAGAAATTTTACTTCTACTCCGTTTTTTTGCAAATAATCTTTTGTAAGATTGGATTTTACATTTGTACTATCATAAAATGGGTTATAATTAAGTATTATTTTCACATCAATTCCTTGTTTTGCTTTTTCAACAAGCTTTTGAACAAGTGGGTTTAATCCCTCATCCCAGTCCAGATAAATATATAGCTGTTGAACAAAAATACTTGTTTTTGCGCTATCAATCATATCAAGTACTGCATCTAGACTGTTATCTGGTGAAAATACGGGAAGAATCGTAAAACTTCCATTAACATTAAACGGTTCAAAATATGATTTATAGCCATATCTCTGATATGACTCATATGTGTAGAATTTCTCAGGAAGACTGCTGTTTATATCCTCAATTGAAAGACTATCACAACGAACCGGATCGAAATCATCCAAAAAAACATTTAAAAAACATTTTGCAACAGATCTGTTTCTAACAACAACTCCCCATTCACGATTGCCATAATAAGAATTTTTGGGAATACCTGTTTTAACCCAGTTACAACTCTCAACAATCAGGGTTTTATTATCGATTATCAAATATTTTGCATGGTCAAAATTGTATCTTTCATAAACGTTTTCTTCAGGGTTATTTGAAATAAAACGAATAATGCCGCCATAGTCTTTAATCCTGTTTAAAACTCTTTTTTCTTCAAAGCTGATCCCACCAACTGGCCCACCCTCTAAAAATAGATAAATAGATACGTTTCTCAGAAGAGCATCTATTAGCTCGTCACATAGTTCTGTGTGAGAAAACTCATAAACATTCAAATAAATAGAATCTTTTGCTTTTTTCAGTTCAGAAGTAATTACTTCAAAACTGTTATCTGGGCTTACAAAAGTAGTGATTTCTCCAGAAAAATCATTTTTTTCAAAAGAAAAATCAGACCAACCAATGCCATATTTTTCAAAACTACTTTTTAAAACAAAGCCTTGGCTACTACTATTTTGAGTGTAAGTAAAAGAGTCTATTGTATGATTAAAAAAGTTTTTTAAAGAAATATTTTCACCATTGTTGCTAAAAGAAATCTTACATGTTGTTTTCATATCAGATACATTTTCATCAGAGTTTTCATAATACTCAAAATCTGCTTTTTTTGTCGTTTCAAAACAATAATCAAAAGCATTTTGTGTTATGCAAAAAGTGCTTTTTGCTGGTAAAACTGTGTTATTTGGAAAAATTATTTTCTTCTGAGCGATTTTATTTTTCTCAGGGGTGTTAGTAATATACCATCCAGATATATCTAGGCTAGTATTACAAGGATTAAAGATTTTAACAAACTCGTTACAAATATTTGGATTTGTATGGTAATAAACCTCCGTTATCCTAACTTGTTTTTCATATAAGGAAGGTGTTGTATTCTGAATATTTATTGTAAAATATAACTTGTTATTTTCCTCATATAACTCTTCTATTTTGTTGTATCTATCCGTTACAACTATTATTTGATGTTTACCTGGTTTTACATTGACTGTATCCCATAAAACAGATGGGTATTTCTGGTATCTCCCAATGTTATCATAATTTTTTACACCAATTAAACACTCTTTTTTTATTTCACCAAAATAAAATTCTACATCAACATTTGTTGCATTTTCAAGGCCTAGGTTTTTTAAAAAAGCCTTAACTCTTACTATCTCTCCTTGATTTATTGTATTTGCTTCTTCTTTTTCTTCGTTGTAAAGTTTTATTGTTTTAACCCATAAATCTGGTGCAAGTATTTCAAAAAACAGTTTTATTTCATCTGATCCGTTCACCTCTTTTTCAGATGAGGCAATAATTGTTAAATTGCCCTTATTGCAACCATATTTTTTACATGGAAGAACTATTAGTGTGTTTTCTTCTGAATTATTTGGATTTAAAAACATAGTTTGTTTTTCAAGCTTGGCACTAAAACCATCAGATATGTTTTCTAGTTTAATTGTTATATTGTCTCTGAATTCTCCAATGTTTTTTACAATAAAGGATATGTTTATCACCTCATTTCTTCTTAATAAAAAATCTGTTGAATTGATTTGTATCTCTGTTTTTCCTCTTTCAAGAATTTTATTTTTTAGCCCCGGGGTGGGAATTCCTTCATAAAAATCATAAAAAGAGTTATTTGTACTGTTTCTCCTTGAAAGAGTAAAACCCTCAGAAACTTCAATGGCGGGTGTGCCATTTATATCTGAATAGTTTGTGGTCCACTCGATTTGATCTATTGTTCTGTTTTGCTTGTCTTTTAGTATTATTTTGTCCCCATTGTTCCCAAGACCGTTTCCTATGCTTTTATCATCGACATAAAGCTTTATTGTACTATTTGAGATGTTGTAATTTTGATATAGCTTTGTACCATGATCAGTTATTATTGCATAACCTAATGGGGGTATTTCTGTAGATCCTGTCCCGTTGTCATAATTGCCTTCGATGCTATCTTCTGCATAGTTATCTAAGAGCATCCATCCAGAAACATTTAGTGTCTGATTTGTTGGATTATAAAGCTCAACCCATTCGTTATAATTCTCACTTGTCTTAGGATTGTACATCACCTCATTTATCAATAACTTTCCAGGACTAATTGTAGATAAAACAACAGATAATAAAAATAGAATTAAGAATAGTACAAAAATTTTAGATGCTTTCGTACGAACGAAAAATCGTATAGTATATTTTTTAAAAACAAGGATATAATACATAAAATACCCTTATTCTGCAAATAAAATATACCTGTTATGTAATAAAATGTAGCAAAATATTTTATTTTTATAACAAATTTTATAGAAAAATCTTAATGCATATGTTTTATTAATGAAGTAGCCATGGATAAACAATCAAAATTTTTTATCGACGCAGAACTAGCCTGCATAAAAAGAAGCCTTGATGCAAAAAAAATCACCGATTATTTAATAAATAATGGCTACAAACAGGTATTTTATCCAACCAATGCAGATATTATCGTACTTGTTACTTGTGGCGCTTTAGATCTTAAAACATCCAACTCTTTAAAAAAAGCCAAAAAATATCAGAACTATAACGCAGAATTAATTGTAGCTGGTTGTGTTCCTGAAATTGCAAAGGAAGAATTGAAAAAAATATTTTCTGGAAAGATCATCTCAACAAAAAATCTAGATAATTTTGGGGATTTTTTCAAAGAAGCTCAAACTGATTTTTCTACGATGGATGATGCAAATTTGTTATTTATATCAACTAAAAAACGGACTATAAAAAATTTTTTTAATGATTTTTCTTTTAACTTGGCTTTATTTTATGCAAAATATATAGCTCATAATGAGATATCAAAGATTTACAAATATCTTGTTGAACGTAAATATTATATTAGAGTTTCATGGGGTTGCACTTCTAATTGTACGTATTGTGGAATTAAAAATGCTATTGGAGACCTCCATAGTAAACCAATAGATGAGTGTATAAAAGAGTTTAAAAGGGGTTTAGATCAGGGATATTCTCATATAACACTCACTTCAGATGATACGGGTTCCTATGGTATAGATATTGGTAGTTCCTTACCAGTATTACTTGATGAGTTGACAAAGATTTCTGGTGATTTTAAAATCTCAATCACAGATTTAAATCCTCAGTGGATAATCAGATATTTTGATGATTTGAAAGATATTTTTAAAAGAGGTAAAATAACGGGTCTTGATATTCCTTTTCAATCTGGCAATGCTCGTGTTTTAAAACTTATGCAAAGATATAATGATATAAATAAGATGAAACAAACATATCTAAAATTACGTGAGATGTTTCCTGAAATTTATATTGCTACTGAAACCATTGCTGGTTTTCCAACTGAAACTGACGAAGAATTTAAAGAAACTTTATCATTTATCAGAGATGTTGGCTTTGATTACGGTTCGATCTATCGTTTTTCTTTAAAATCCGGGACAAAAGCAGAAGAAATTGAACCAAAAATTCCAACAGAGGGTATTATTAATAGACTAAAATATTCAAAAAAATATCTTAAAAAAAATGGTTTTAAAGTAGCTTATGGTTCAATATTTTTACCTCTTGTGTTTAAAATCAACCTCTTGTTTGTTAAAAAAGAAAAAAGAGGGCGGGGAGGGATTTGAACCCCCGTATGAGGATCTGCAGTCCCCCACATAGCCGCTTTGTTACCCGCCCAAAGGGGATTACCAAATATAAAAAAGGGTGTAATAAAGGTTTTTGAAGCTTATTTTTAAAAGACATTTAAGTTTTTTTACAGAAATTTTGTAATATAATCCTTATGATACATATTTGACCAAAATCATAAATTTTATACTATCCTAAGAAGGATTTATATATATTAAGCTAATTATATATTTACATCGGGGGATAACTTATGAAAAATAATGGATTTAAAAAGATAATTTTTATGCTGATTGTATCTTGTTTTCTTTTTTCAAACGCTATTTCGGCTATAGGGCTAATTGGTACAAACCAGATAGAAGATAATATGCTAAATGTGGTTGAATATTCTGAAGAAAAATATATAGAATTGGATTTTTCTTTTTCATATCCTGAAATTGATGAGCAATACAATTACTCAGTTATAAAAGTAAATGAGACCAATCATAATAGAATAACGATTCTTGATTATGAAACAAGCTATCCTGTTCTACCTGTAAATCTCTCTGTATTTGAATTGTCTTTTGGAGCAAAAATAAAAAGCATTGCTTTTGAACACTCAACACCGGAATTGATTAATTTATCCAATAAAATCGCGTTTAGCAGGGCGCAATTTGATAGTGTTGAAAATTTTTCTTATAAACCTCTTGATTATAAAAGCGTATACAGTACTATCGAACAATATCCTTTAGGTATGGTTCAATCTCATACTGGTGGAGGCCTTTCATATGGGGATCGTGTCACATATCTTGTATTAAGAGTATATCCTGTTGTATATCATCCAAATGATGATAAAATTGCTTTTACTTCAGATATATCTGTAAATGTAACATATATAGAGCCTACTGAATCACTAATTAATGAAGAAGAAAAGCAAGACCTTCTTATTATTTCACCAGAAAAATATGCTAGTATCGTAAAGCCTTTAGTTGATTTCAAAAATGATAAAGACGTTAAAACAAAGCTTTTTACAACAGAGGAAATCTACAATAATAATCTTCTAAGAGGAAGAGATGAAGCTGAGAACATAAAATATTTCATAAAAGGTGCGATAGAGCGATGGGATATCAAACATGTTTTACTCTTTGGGGGACTTGATGGTCAGAAGAATAAATGGGATTTGCCGGTAAGATACAGTCAAGTAGTTCCAGATGATGAGCAAGAATGGCCTGAGCCCAGTTTCTTATCAGATTTATACTATGCAGATATATATGATTCCGAAGGAATTTTCTCAAGTTGGGATTCAAACGAAGATGATAATTTTTCAGTTTGGAACCAGACATTTAAAGAGACAATGGACTTATATCCAGATGTTTATCTCGGCAGGCTTCCTTGCAGAAATAAATTAGAAGCAAAAACAATAGTAAACAAAATTATAGATTATGAAAAAACAAGAGTAGCAGATGAAGATTGGTTTAATAATGTTCTTCTTGTAGGCGGAGATTCATATGTAAATAAAGGCTCATGGCCTGAAGGAGTTGTTGTAAAAGAAGGAGAAATTGCATGTGAAGAGGCAATCAATAGGCTTCCAGGTTTCAATCCTTTGAAAGTATACACTACAAATGAAGATATAAACCAAAAAACAGTAAACGAAGAATTCAACAAAGGAGCAGGCTTTGCCTTTTTCTGTGGACATGGTAGCTCTGCTTCATGGAGCACTCATTTTCCAGATCCTGTGGATGATAATTCAAACTGGACAACAGGATACAGGGTCAAAGACATGATTTCTTTAAAAAATAAAGAAAAACTTCCTGTAACTGTTGTTGGAGGATGCCACAATGGTGAATTTGGCAAAACTATTCCGGATAAGATTTTAAATGGAATAAAAAACAACGGCCTGAAATATTTTATAGGACGGTTTTGGTTTGATGGCTGGAATCCAAAATGTTGGGCATGGTGGCTTACAAGCAAATCTAATGGAGGTGCTATTGCAACCATTGCAAACACAGGGCTTGGAACTCATGGTGATGGAGACCAGGACCTAAATGATGTAGTTGATTATCTCGAAGTTTTAGATGGATGGCTTGAGCTAAGGTTCCTGGGTTTGTATGGTTTAGAAAATGAAGACGATTTGGGGCAAAATCATGGACAGACAATTACTGAATATTTACACAAGTTCCTTGGTGATGAGGCAAAAATGGATGTTAAAATGGTTCAACAATGGGAACTATTTGGCGATCCAAGTTTGAAAATAGGTGGTTATTCTTAAAAAAACTCTGAGTTTTGGTTTTTCATATAAAGAACACCATCTTTGGTAAGCTCTATTTCGTCTCCTGATACAAATTGTAGAAAACCACGTGATACTAGATCATTTACTAGAGAGCTTAATTCTTCTTCGGAGACACCCATGCTGTTTTTTACAAACTCAGCATCCACATCGTCCTTGTACATCATACTTAAAAGCCGGTCTTGTTTTTCTTCTCTTTCAAATTCATCTATTACTTTTTGTGTTCTATGCATTACTCGTTCAAGATTTTTAATTTTAAGCTCTAAATCCTCTTGTTTAAAATCTTTTTTCTCTTTAGTTTTATTACTCTTCTTATTTAATTTTGAACGATTTACACGAATCTTTCCTTTAACTTTCGTTTTTTTAGGCATTTCTCCCCTCTTATAATATAATATCAAAAACAGTAATTGGTTAATAAAAGTTACAATTTTAAAAAAATAAAAAAAGAAAGAAGTAAGATTAGGCTAATGGTAGTTATTTTACTTCTTTTTCAAATATGGAAGACCAGTTCTTTTGTTTACACCGACGGTATATGCGTCTGGTTTGTCGCATGGTGTTCCGCTTTTTGGTGTTCTCTTACTAAAGAAATATATTTTCTGGTTTTTTCCACCTTTAAGTTTTACATCTCTACAATATAATGTCCATCCTTCATGTGTAAAGGCCATAATTTTTTACCTCCATCTGGTGAATAGATATCTAGTAATTTAAATCTTTCCTTATTTTACTCCTATAAAACTAGTGTTTTTATAGATAGATTTATATAGGGGACATAGTTCCCCGCTTCAACTAAGGAGTAAAAAAACATGATAAGTGCATATATATTAATTCACATGGAACCCGGAGATTCAGATGATTCAATAGCTGAAATGAGGAAAATAAATGATATAGCAAAAATTTCTGTTGTTGCAGGAGAATATGACATAGTTGTACGTGCACAGGTTAAAAGTCTCGATAAACTATTAAAAGTTACTAATAAAATTCAGATGATCAAAGGTGTTTTGAAAACAACTACTCAGGTTATTGAGAAAGAAATTGCATTATGAGAATAAAAATAAGGAAAAAATATCTGTTTTATATACTTGCTTTTTCGTCTGCTATAGTGGCAGCTATAAACTCTGGTGTAGATGCAACTGTAAGTAAGTTTTTTGTAACTGATCCATGGGCTCTTGGTCTTGCTATTTTTTTAATGGGTATTCCTGTAACTATTATCTTTGCATCAGCTCTCTCTATTAAAAAAGGGAAAAAAACACTTGGTCAGAGATATGTTGATCCGTCATTTAGAAAATTTAGATTAATTAGAAAAGAAGAAATTAAATATCAATTTCTTGCAGGACTGGGTAATGCTCTTTATACCGTTGGTTATTTTGCTTTATTTGTAATAATTAAGGATCCTAGTGTTGTTCTTCCATTTGCACAAGTTGTAATACTCTATCTTGTAGTAATTGAGTCTGTAAATGAAAAGGATACACCTACCCTTCCGGAGTTACAGTCTATTATACTTGTTACTTTTGGGGCAATTCTTGGATCTCTTAGTTTGACAGGTGATCTTAATTTAGAATCGATATTGATTGTTTTCTTGGTTATAAACCCAGGATGGGTTTTACTTACTATTTATCAGCGTAAACTTAAATGGCTAAAAATTGATGGAAATTATAATGACTCAATAAACATTCGTTTTTGGAATGTTTTAATTGCATTTATTATGACTTCTATTATGATTTTCTTCTATGATATATTTACAAATGGAAATCATCTGATTGATGGATTTATTGCAACTATCGAAAATATTGGCTGGGTAACTTTAATTGCCATAGGTGCTTTGTTTTCATTTATATTCTATATTCGTGCTCTTGGTATCGGAAAAGCAAGTATTGTCCAAGCAGTCCGCTCTTCAACAATAATATTTGCAATACCTGTTTCGATTTTTATTGCATATTTAGGAGTTATACCTCAATTTTCATTAGATCCTACAATGCTTTTGATGAAAGCAATAGGGATAATTATCATGGTTCTTGGTATAATATCATTTGCTCTTACTTTAGTCAAGGCATATATATTTGTTAGGATAAAACCTGGTTATGATATCGAAGAAACCATGCAACAGATGTGGAAGATAAGAGGAGTTTCAAGAGTTACTGCTGTGGCTGGAAAATATGACTTTATACTAAAAATTAGAACACGTACTCTTGTAAAAGGATATGAGAAAATAATTAGAAAATTAGGTAAAATCGATGCCATAAAGGAATATAAATGGGAATCGGTTCTAAAAGAATGGGAGGATATCTAGTTAATATCTAGTTTTACATTATAAAAAACTGTTAAATAACACCTCTCTTATTCCTGTTTCTATCCATGTGCGGAATAGTAGGAATTATCGGGGGAGAACCAGTTTCTCGGTTAATCTATCATGCGCTGTTTTCAATACAGCACCGTGGGCAGAGTTCAGCAGGCAAGTTAACCTATGACGGAAATATTCATGTAACAAAAGATGCAGGTCTTGTTCGTGAGATTTTCAATGAAGAAAAAAAGATTGCAACACCGGGAAATATTGGAATTGGTCATACTCGTTATTCTACAGCAGGTATGGATGATTTAGATTCTTTAAAGCGTAATGCACAGCCAGAATATCTTGTAAACCCGTTCCTTGCAGCAGTCCATAATGGTAATATTTTCAATGGATCAGAAATAAACAAAAACACAGAGAGAGCTCCACGAACTGATTGTGATATTCAGTGGCTACTACTTCCAATGGCAGAAAAACTTTACAAAAAAGAACTAAGCGTTGATGTCATATTTGAAGCATGTGAAGATATCATTAAAAATGTAAAGGGGAGTTTTTCGGCACTTTTCCTTGCAGATTCAGGTGACAACCCTTATCTTTTTGCAGTAACAGATCCATATAAAATAAGACCACTCGTTCTTGGTAAAAAAAATGGTAAATATTGTTTGACTTCTGAGACCCGTGTTTTTAAGAAAATAAATTTCGAATATGTAAAAGACATACCTGGTGGATCGATAATAATCATTGATAAAAAAGGCAAAATCTATGAAAAACAAGTTGTCAAAAAACCTGAGAAACCATGTATGTTTGAATATGTTTATTTTGCAAAACCTGACTCACGTATAAACGGTAGGAGTGTACACAACGTACGAGCAGAACTAGGCCGACTTCTTGCAAAGAACCATCCAGTTGATGCAGATATAGTAGTACCAGTACCCGAGTCGGGTAGGCATTTTGCAACAGGTTATGCTAATGAATCAGGTATACCACTTGAAGAAGGAATTATGAAAGATAAAGATGAGCGTAGTTTTATACATCAAACACAGGAAAGTCGTGATAGGGTAGTAGAAGAGGGTCTTTCTTATATCCGCTCTGTGTTGGGTGGTAAAAAAGTAGTTGTAATTGATGATTCGATAGTCCGTGGAACAAATGTTAGAAAACTAATAACTGGCTTGAGAGACGCTGGTGCAAAAGAAGTACACATAAGAATCGGCTGTCCGCCACTTATCGCACCATGTTATCTTGGAATCGATATGCGCAGTAAAAAAGAATTTATTGCAAGGGATGAAAAAGGTAAAATAAAAACGTGGGATGAAATTGCAAAAGAAATTGGTGCAGACTCACTTGCTTATACTGATATAAAGAATCTTACAAAGGCAATAGGTTTTGATACATGTCGTGGTTGCATAGATTTTCCTGATGGTTATCCTTCTGAATGGAAAAAAGATGTGCTGGAAATGTTCAAAAACGACAAAAAAGGCGTTAGAGCCTATGATGTCTGTGGTTGTAAGTAATCAATTTTTATTTTTATGATTGAAATAACAAGAGGGACACACGAAGAGCAAATAATAAAAATTTTACAAAAAACCTATCCTATAACTGTAAAAGAAATAGCAGAAAAATTGCATTTATCAAAAAAACAAGTTTTAATTGTACTTAAAAAACTTGTTACTAGGAAAATAGTTCAATTAGAGCCTTTGCCTGGTAAAACCTTTATAAGACTTCTTCGAAATGATTTTAAATTCATTTGTAAAAAGAGACAGCGTAAATTTATAAAACATCACAAAAACAAGCAAAACAAAGAAACAGAAGAATATGACGGTATAATGTATTCTTAGCCTCTACATTGGTTCAACGACGTTTACCCATATTATTGGTATTTCTTTGGGTACACTCTTGCCTTTTTTGCCTTTTTTCTTAATCATTCCTATCCCTAATTAACTCTTTTCTCGCTAATAATATATATAATTTTCTGTTAATTTTAGCAAAATAGAATTCGGCTTAAAAAGACTAACCTATGATTTGGATAACTTGCTCGTTTACAACAAGAAATTCTTTTAGTTCTGCTGAGTCCTTTAGTTTCTTCAGCTCATCATAGTCTAAAACATGTTCATAGTTAGAAATAACTCTAGATCCACTGGGGCTCCAGCTAGCAATTTCTATATTTTTTAAATCGAAGTTTTTGACACTCCCAAGTATGGTAAATGACTCTGCTTTGATACTATATCCACATTTGGTGCATTCAATAATAGAATCATAAGGTACATAAGGGTTATTTGAGTCATTGATCGGCTCTGTTTGTATCATAATCATTTTACTTTTACACTTAGGGCATTGCATCGAGTTAGCACCGGTCCTATCCCATAGACCTGCCACAATTTCCATATTTTTTTTATTATAGCCCTTACTCAAACCAACCGACCTATAATATATGTAATCTTCTAGCATAAATACTTTTGCTAAAAAAAGTATTTTTTTGGTTTAATTCTTTTTCTTTCTGTTTATTATTTCTCTGATTGGTATATATGCCAGAAGTAATGCTACGTAGCCCCATACAAGAAGTCCAGGTATCCATGGAGCAGTATCAAACAATGAAAGATTTATTCCCATTACGACAAGTATTGCAATTACTACACCCATAAGGGCTTCTCCTGCAACAAGACCTGCGGTAAAGAGCAATCCTGTTCTGATCACTTTTTCTTTGGGTTTTACTCCAGTTTGTTTTATTGCAAGTTCCCAATCAGATATTTCTTCTTCCTCAGCACTACCGTATTTCTTTTTTAAGAATCTATCAGTTATATGTCTTATTCCACCGCCTACAAAAATTGGAACTGAAAGTGTAAATGGTAAATATATTCCTATTGCAACAGGTAGAACTGGTAAATCTATTAAAATTAAAACTAAAGCTAGAACCATTCCTGCTATAACATATGGCCATAGCATCTCTCCGCCAAGCACTCCTTGTACTATGCCTTTCATAAGAAATGCTTGAGGTGCAGGAAGTTTTGGACTTCCTATTACAAATGCTTTGTGAAGAACTCCTATTACAAGACCTATCACGCCAGATATTGCTAATACTCCAAAAGTCATTGATATCTGTAGTTTTTTTGGAGTCGCACCAAGCATCTGACCACAGGCCATTGATTGCAGAAGATCTCCTGAGATAGAACCTCCGATACATATAACGGCTGAGATGAAAATCACAATTGCCATACCTGCAAGCCCTGTTGCTCCAAATCCCAGCATAATCAAGCTTACGATTAAAAGAACTGCAACAGTAACTCCTGATATCGGGCAATTTGAAGATCCTACGAGTCCTGTAAGATATCCAGCAAGCGCACTTGCAAGAAAAGCAAAAAGAATTGTAATTACTGCCATTATAATTGAAACACCAACGAGTTCTGAAAGCCACATATAAAGAAGGAAAATAGGTATTATCATCAAAACAATAAATGTGAAAACCATTTTGTAACTAAGATCCTGATCGGTTCGTTTTTTTGACTTTGTTTCTCCGCCTTTTATTCCGATAATTGCTTCTTTTACACTGTCGACAAGATTGTTTTTAATGCTCCATATAGCATACATTCCACCTACAAGCATTGCACCTACGCCTATATAGCGGACCTGTTCTCCCCATGTTGTATAAAATCCTCCAAGTATAGCTCCAAGCTCGGTAAATTCTGGTGCAGGACTGGGTAGCCCGCCTGCAAGAACTATTATTGGAACGATTATAACCCATCCAATAAGCCCCCCGACTAATACATAAGATGCTATTTGTGGACCTATTATCCACCCGACACCAAGAAGTGCGGGTGATGTTGTTACTCCACCATAAATGTATCCTTCTCGAGAATTTCCAATTATATTGTATTTGCCGATGCTTCCTATGTATTCAATTGTTCCTCTGAACATATTAAGGGAAAGTTCGCCAAATTTGTATAAAGCGGCAATGAGGCCTCCTACTAAAAGCCAAATGCTGCTGATAGAGTCCTCCTTTGTTTCTTTAGATGCAACTTCTCCGCCGACTGTTGTGGTAAGTACTGCCGCAACTGCGACTCCTTCTGGAAATGGCAGATCGGTTTTAACAACAAGCGCTCTTCTTAAAGGCACCATCCAGAGTACTCCTAAAAGACCACCGAAAAGAGAGATAAGTGTTGTTTCGAGATAATTGATTTCAGTCCATACACCTAGTAAAACAAGTGCCGGAATTGTAAATATTACTCCTGCTGCAATACATTCTCCTGCAGCGGCACCCATTGTTGCAAGGTTTACCTCTAGAATTGTTCCTTTAAATGGTTTTAACAAAGCAAGTGCCATTACAGCACCAGGAATAATTGCAGAAACAGTCATTCCTGCGTAAAGTCCGAGATATGCATTTGCAGCTCCTAATAAAACCGCAAGGAAAACTCCTACTAAAACTGCTTTTAATGTAAGCTCTGGTATTTTCCGCTCTGGTGGTATAAATGATTTGAAGTTTTCACATCTGTCCATGTAATACTATATATAATTATTATAATATTAAAATTTATTTATTATATTAGATAATTTGAGGCGAAATCATCGAAAAACTATAAGATTTATTAAATAAGACCAAGTATATTGTCTAAGTAGGTGTGGAGAAAAACAAATGAAACTTATGACCTTTCTTTCGGACTTTGGATACAAAAGTAGTTATGTAGCTCAAATGAAAGGAGTAGCATATAATATAACAGATGCAACACTGCTTGATATAACTCATAATATAAAACCCCACGATATAAGAGAGGGAGCATTTGTTTTAAAAACAGCTGTTGGCTCTTTTCCAAAGGGTACAGTAAATGTTGCAGTGGTAGACCCGGGTGTTGGGACAAAAAGAAGAGGCATAGTTGTTACTACAGACTCACAAATATTTGTAGGTCCTGATAATGGCCTTTTAATACCTGCTGCAGGGCAGTTAGGTAACTTTAGAGTATATGAAATACAAAACACCAAGTTGATGCTTAACAATATTAGTAACACTTTTCATGGAAGGGATATTTTTACTCCAGTTGCAGCACATATACTAAAAGGAGTATACTTTGAAGAAATAGGTCCAAGGATAAATGACTATATAGATTTAGATTTTGGAAAACCCACAAAAACAATGGATAAAATAATTGGAAAAATAATTTATATTGATGATTTTGGAAATATAATCACCAATATAAGAAAAGAAGATATGATAAATCAAAACGTAAACAAAATAAACACTATACTTAAAGACAAAAAAATCGAGATACCGTATGTTGAATCATATGGATTTGTAAAAAAAGGACAAACACTAGCAACAATCGGAAGTAGTACACATTTTGAAATTAGTATAAATCAGGGAGATGCTGCAAAAAAATATAATGCTAAAATAGGTGATCAAGTAGAAATAATGTTGAATTTTTTAAATTAAATATCAGCAAGATACTCATGCTCAATTTGGTGATTATATTTTTCTTGTAACAAAAAACCATCTTTCAGAATTCTTTTTAACTTTACCAAAATTGAAATCAGAATAAACATTAAGCAACTCGAAATTCGTCTTCTTCAACAATTTTTTAATATCGTTGAATCTGTAGGATTTTTGTACATGTTTCTCATAAAATCTTGTGAATTTTCCATTGCTTTTAGAAAAAAATATCATATCTGCAATCCATGTATTTGGCTTATGTCTGTTTAGCCAGATTAGCTCCGTATCTCCAAGGTTATAATATTCTGTTTTTAAATTAGGTAGAATTTTGTTAATTTTGAAATCAGAATTCATATCGAAAATAAATAAACCATGTTCACAAAGATGATTATTTGTTGATTCGAAACATTTCTGCAAGTCAGATATTTTCTGAATGTAATTTAATGAATCAAAAATATTCAAAATTAGATCATATTCCTTGTTTAATCTGAAACTAATCATATTGCCTTGATAAACCCTTAAACCCTTCTTTTTTGCAATATCCAACATTTTATTAGATAAATCTAAACCTTCAATTTTGTATTCTTTATTGTCAAATATTTCCATCAAGTTTCCGGTTCCACAAGCTACTTCCAAAATTGATTCTGGTTTAAAATCTAATTTTCTTAAGATTTTAAAAATAAACTTGTAATAATCTTTATGCCACTTGCCACGCATTATTAAATCATAAATCTCAGCAAATTTCTCGTATGGCTTTTCATTTGACACAATAAAATCCACCAAACTTTTTTTATCTATAACTTTAAATGCTTTTTAAAATTTTATTACCGCATCTAAAAGACCATGTGCATAGTTAATGCAACCAAAACTTGTAAAATAGTCCGTTTTTGAAAGATAATACTTTGAATCCTCGTAGTATTGACTTGCAAGCTCGATTGTTTTCTTCTCAGATTCTGTCAATTTTATTTCATCTGTTTTTGTAATATTTTCTTCAAACATTACAATATCTTTTTTAATTCTAGTTTGCTCATCCATGAAAAATTTAGAAGTAAAACTTGCTAAAATATTTTATCATATATTATTTGTATGTTGAAAAAATAAAAAGAAAAAAGAGAGGATTTTATGTTTTTGTATCTGTTGTTTTGTAGATATTATTGGTCATTATTTACAAGAAACTGTCCTATCTGTATGACGAATATTCCACCAATATATAGACCTGCATAAACCCATGCTAGTATTATACCTAAATCTTCTAAGCCTATAGCTACACATATCAACGCTGCTCCATAAGCACCAAGACTTGATACAAACATTATAATGCCGATAATTGTTATTACATCTCCTATAGGCATATCACTTTCTTCTGCTAGTTGTTCTAGTATTGCGTATTCTGCGCCGCTGAGTGTTACTGTTCCGTATTCTGTTTCAAATTCGTATGTTTCTGGTGTGTATTCTTCTATTTCTTCTTGGGCTGGTATGCTGTTTGGGTCTGTTGGGTCTGATCCTAGTTCTAATTCAACGTTATCATCTACTCCGTCTCCATCTGTATCATCTATTTCAGGGTTTAATCCTATTTGGACTTCTAGGTCATCATCGATGCCGTTGTTTGTCATATCATCGTCATAGAAGTCGTTTGTTCCGTCTCCATCTGTGTCTATATCTGGTGATTTTGCCCAGCCAAGTACCATACCATCAGCGAGTATAGCATTTTCAGGCATTCCTGCAGGATTTTGTCCAGGTAGGTATGCTCCTTGATTAACTGGTAGATTCTCTGCTAGTACTAATGTTGCAGATTGCTCTATATTTGCTTGTTCTTCAGTGTAATCGGATTGTATAATTCTTATTAGTTGCTGCGTTTCTGCTTTGTCTTCTATTAAAGATGCAATCTCTGAGAGAATTGAAGTTTTTTCTATTTCATCATCAGTTTCTTGGTAAGAATTGATTAGACTAGCTACCTCAGGGTATTTTTTTAACCTATCAATTAGCGAGCTTGCTGTACGATCCTTTTTAAGTTTTTCAGAAAGTATATCTAAGTCTGTTGATAGAGATTCTTCTGCGTCCATTTGACTTTTTTCTTGCACGGGTCCTGCAATTCCTGTTGCCATTAACATTAATACTGCGGCAAAAACTGCAAAAACCATGTATGTTTTTTTCTTGTCCATATTTTTAACACCACTTGTGTTTTATATGAAAAATATAAATAAAAAATATTATATATAACACTTATTTGGAAATATTTTACTAAAATAAGATATAATAATTCAGAAAATCTATATTAAAAACTATAAATTATAAACAGAAAAATAAAAAAAGAAAAAAGAGAGATGTTTTTTTGTTTTACTAAGTTGTGTTTTATGCTGTTTTTATTGCATAAATTGTTTTACCGACTAAGAATCCACTGAACTCTACTTCGTTTGTATAGTCTCCAATGGATACTTTTACACTGCCAGTGACTTTTCCAAAGCCAAAACCTATTGATGCTTCACCTGTGTCTATATCTACTGTTTCACTGCTGTTTAAATCGAAGGTACCGTTTGCTGATGCAGATACCATACCTAGTAATCCGCCGGTTGCTTCTATCTCCCAGCTAATTCCTGCAAGGTCATCTCCGCCGTTGTTTTTTACTGTTGCAGAAATCATTCCTTTAAGAGATGCTGGCATTGATATATCCAAGTCGATTTCTTCCTCAGTAATTGTTATTTTGAATGGATAGTATGACCATTCACTTTCTGCACCGTGCACGTCTTTTGCTTTTGCGTATACTTCGTATACTCCTGCGTCTATGTATGTATGTGTAATTGTTACTTCTTCACCACTGTCTGATGGGCCGACCCATGGGACTCCTACATACTCTTCGCCCCAGTCTATCATGTAGTAAACTTGATCTCCATCTGAATCGGTGGTTTTTACTTTTATTTCTATTTCTTCACCTGCTTCAGCGGTGACGTCTCCTGTTACACCTGGTGCGCTTGGTGGACAGTTTCCTTCAGATGTGATGAGTACTTCATCAGACATGAAGAAATTCACCTCTTCAGTGCAGCCTATTTTACCGGTTATCTCTGCGTAGTTTACAACATCGAGTTGACACTCGCATAATGGGCAATCGTTTCCTGTTTGACCGGTTACAAGTGCGTCAAATTCGATTATTATTGAATCTCCATCTGTAATTATTACATCTGTTAAGTTCCACCAGATATGTTTTTTATCTTCTGAAACATTGACAAAATCCTCTATGTTTTCTATGTTTGAATAAAGGTTGTCTGCATATTCAAGTATACATGGTAATTCATCATAGATGCTTATTTCTCTTAGTTCTTCAACTCCATAGTAGTGGAATTCTAATTTGAATCTAAGAGTGTTTCCTTTTGCGGTTTCTATTTCTTCTGCCCATGCAGTTCCATTCCAAACTGTTTTTTCAAAGGTTGTGTCATCTGGTGTGCAGTCAACCGATGCATTATCTTCATCAAAGAATATAGGTCCGCTGCATCCCCATGCTTCTACATCTGCCCAGTTCTCATCTATAAATTCACAGTAATCAACAAATTCTGCTGAGAAAGTAATTGTTACTGTATCTCCATCATGAAGTACTACGTGATTATCAAATATCCATTCCCATGTAACCATTTTTCCATCAAGAGTTACTTGAGGTGTTGTCGGATCTATTTCTCCAGTGCTTGTAATATCTATTGTTTCATAATACTCGAGGCAGCATGGTAGATAATCGTTTACAACCATGTTTAAAATCTCATAACCCGTTTCACATTCATCAAGATAAGTTATTACTAACTTGAATTCTACTATATCTCCAATGGTTAAATCTTCGACATATTCTGCCCACTCTGTTCCATTCCATACTGTTTTTTCAATTTCTATTCTTGTTTCGCATGGTTCTTCTTCGACGATTACTGTTGCTTCATCAGTTCCATATAAATCTCCACCGCAGCATGTTTCTTTTGCAAATACTTCTACAGCATTTACAAGTTCTCCATATCCTGCGGTAATTGTTACATTAAATGTTATTTCAAAGCTTTCCGTGTCTTCTAGTTCAACTCCATAATCTTCAGTCATATTCCATTGAATTGGAACGCTTTCTTCTATTGGTGCATAGTTCATGCTTGTATAATCAACTGTATATGTTACACCACCTGTTGGGTCAAGGTTATCTACTACTGTAAAGTTTTTTGCAAGATATCCACATACTTCGTTGTATGTTACAATTATCTTAAAAGTTACAGTTTCGCCAACTTCGGCGTAATATTCATCAACCCATGCAGTTCCATTCCATACTGTTTTTACAACATCAAGATTTTCTACTGGGCACTCTCCTTCAAGTGTTTGGATGACATTACATTCATTTGCATTAGCAGTTCCTACAACTGATATTGCAGAAACGATCATCAAAAGCGCCATAACAAAGCTTACTTTAGTTTTTCTATTCATCTATTATATTCCCCCTAAACAGGTTATATCCTAAGATAGGAATTTGCATATATTTATAAACTATATAGTATATAAATATTCCTATCTTTTAATTTATATATAATTTAAAAAAAGCATCTGTAAATAAGTATTTTAATGTAACGGTTTATTTACAAAGAAAATAGATGATTGTAATGTATAGTGATAAAAAAAGAAACAAAAGTATGTATTTTGATGTTTATTTCTTTGGTTTATATTATTCTTCTAAACTCTGATCATCTATAAAAAACCCAAAGTTAATCATGAACGCCTCTATTTCTTCTGTTACTTGTTGCTCTTCGCCATATGCTATTATTTTTATGGTCGTTATATTAAATAAAAGCTCGTTTATCATAAATAAATGATCTTCTGTTGTATTTCCTAAAAGCTCATCGTTTAGATAATACTCTACCTTTTCCACTGGGAAGTATTCTGACTCGTTTACTTCTACTTCAAGAGTAATAGGCCCTATGATAAGTGTCTCGTAGTCAACACCGTCTAAGAAAGCCCCTATTTCAAATATTGGGCTGTCCCATAAATAGAATACACCATGTTCTGGTTTTTTAATGATGCTTGGAGGTTCTTCTTCCACAATTACTGTTACTTCTCCGATATCATAGTGATCATTTCCATCAGTTATATTATAGCTGAATACATCTGTTCCTACAAAACCGATTTGAGGTGTATACTTAATTAGGTTTCCATCAATTTCTACTGTTCCATTATTTGGTTGTGTCTCTATTTTGTTTAAACTAACTATGTCTTCTGGATCTACATCATAATCATTTATCAAGACGTTTATTGAATTATCTGTGCTATTTTCTACAACTGATTCCATATCATCAACTGCGACTGGTGGATGATTAATTTGCATCACATAAACATCAATGTTTACTATTGCTGTAGAATAAGCGCCGTTTCCATCTGATATTTTATATACAAAACTATCAGAACCATTGTAACCTGTATCTGGTGTATAATTTATGAAATCTGAGTTTATACTAACTTCTCCATGCAGAGGTTGTACTTCGATTTCTTCTATTGTTAATGTGTCTTCATCAACATCGTAATCGTTTTCTAAAACAGTTATTTCAATTGACGTATTTACAGGTGTTTGCGAGTTATCATCTACGGCTACAGGGTTATCATTTATGTTTTCGACATATATTGTTGCTTCTGCTGTGTCTTGCTCTAGACCATCAGATATGATATATACAAAGGTATCAGTACCGCTGTAATTTTCAGCAGGGGCATATAAAATATTATCTCCATTTATGTATGCATTTCCGTTATATGGGCCTGAATCAATTGATACAAGGCTTAAAGAGTCTTCATCTTCATCTGAGTCATTTGACAAGACATCTAATGTGTTATCTGTTGAGTCTTCTAAGACATTGTAGTAATCATCATTTGCTACAGGTGGATGATTTATTTCTAAGATATTTATGTATACAGTCGCAACATCTTTTTCTTCTGAGTTATCACTGATCATATAATCAAATGAGTCTTGACCTACAAAACCAGGATTTGGTGTATAATACACGTAATCTTGTGAATAAGTAATAGTTCCATTTTCTGGATCAAATACTTGTTCTATTTTAACTGTGTCAACAGGATCTTGGTCTGTATCATTTTCTAAAACATCTAATAAATTTTCTGTTGAGTCTTCTAAGACATTGTAGTAATCATCGTTTGCTACAGGTGGGTGATTGGTTTCCAATATGTTTAGATAAACTTCTGCAACGTCTTTGTCTTCCGAGTTATCAATTATCATATATCTAAAGTGATCTTCACCAACAAAGCCAGTGTTCGGAGTGTAATAGATAAAATCATCTGTATATGTTAAAGTACCATTTTCTGGATCAGATACTTGCTCTATTCTTATTTCATCATCTGGATCAGGATCATTATCATTTTCTAAAACATTTAATTCATTATCAACTGAGTCTTTTGAAATATCGAAGAAATCATCATTTGCAATAGGTAAACTATTTTCAGGTGTATCTAATACTTTTACGTTTGCAGTGTCGTCTGTTACTGATGAAAACTCTTCAGTAACGCCTGTTATTAAAAATCCTCCTTCTGCCTCTGCTACGTTGTCCTCTACACCAGAGTTTATTCCCAATGCATCAAATTCAAGTACTATGTCTTCACCTATGTAAAGACTTTCAAATGTCCATTTTAAGACGCCTTGGTTGTTTTCAGGTTCATATACTGTACCGTTGAAATATGAAGAACTGTCTAAAATATTCTTGCGATAAATGGCATTACCATAATATGATAATATATTTGTCGGAAGAATATCTGTTATTGTAAGTTTTGTAAAGTTTACTGTCCCTATATTTTCAACTATTATTCTAAATTTTACTATTTCCTCTTCTTCAACTGCAGTGGTTTCGGACCAACTGTTTGTATCTTCATCGAAAACTTCTTTTTCTACTCTTAGTAATGCATCTACGTCATCGGGATTTGTAAGAATGTGTACTGTTACTGCTTGTTGTTGCATGAGATTTACATCTTGCATACTTTGTTCATAAGTCTGTATATCTGTTGCAAGTGTTTCTACTTCTTGTTGGTATGATATTTGCTCCGATTCTAATTCTTGTATTTGTATGTATGTGTTTTCGGCAAGTAATGTATTGCTCTGTAAAAGAGCATTTAAATCACTAAGCTCTGTATCATATGTATTATAGCTTTCTTGGATTGTTTGAAGAGAGTCACTGTGCTCATTTATTTGTATTTGGAGATCAGAGGCAGATGATTGTTGATGAGTTAATTGTAAGTTTAATGTTTGTTTTAATTCAATCTTTGAGTCTTTTAAAGCAGTTAAACTCGCTAGATCATCGTTTGCATTGACTAAATCATTCTGAGATGTTTGTAGAATATGAGTATTTTGAGCTATTTGCGTTTCAATACTGGATTTTTCTTGTAATAAACTATCAAGAATCTGTTGGTCTTGATTGACGTTTTCTAATGCTGCATCGAGTTCAGCAGATGCAGTAGAAAGTTCTGTTTCTTTTGCTGCACGATTCTGCTCTTGTTCGGCAATATATGTATTTTTATCTGCTACTATTTGTTGTGCATTTGTAATTTCTAAATTATTTAGCTCTCCTTCTTTTGTGGTCTTCAAAGTGTTTAATTCTGCAATTGATGCTTGTATGCTTGATATCTCAGATTCAATTTGAGGTATCTGCAAGTTATAAGCATCTATACTTGCTTCTAATGAAGATATTTCAACTAATGCTTGATCGTGTTGTTGGGAAAGTGTATCTAGGCTGGATTGAAGATTAATTTTTGTTTCATAGTTTGCTTCTTGCAAAGATTGTACATTTGCAAGTTCTGCTTCGCTATATGCTTTTGATTCATATAAAGCAGCGATATCTGTATTTAGTGTAGTAATTTGTAATTCTATTTGAGCAATTGATTCTTCAAGAGATGTTTTTTCAGTTTGAAGCATGGCTATTTCATTTGATAGTGTTTGTTCATCAATTAATGCTTGGTCCAATGTTGTTTGCATGTCTGCTTGATTTTGTTGATTTGCGGCAAGTTGAGATTGAATATCGGCTATTTCTTGTTCATGTGTTTGTTTATCTAGACTAAGAGTTGCTATAAGATCTTCTTGAGTGATTATTTGTGATTGAATCGTTGCTATTTGATCTTGATAATCTGTTATTTGTGTTTGTATTGCTGTTTTTTCATCCACATAGCCTTGCTCTTGTATATTGAGTGTTGCAAGGTCGCCCTGAAGAGTATTATGTTCTTGTCTGTTTGTATTTATTTGAGCACTTATATCTGCAGATAACGTTTCATAATATGTTTTATCTGTATTGAGGCTATCAAGTTCTGCTTGAAGACTAATTATTGCTGTGCTTGCCTGTGATTGTTGCGATTCTAAAAGAGTTATTTGTTGGGTAGTGCTACTTATTTCATCTTGGTATAATTGTTTATCAAGATTTAAATTATAAAGCGTCGTTTGAATTGACGAAATTGATACTTGGATATTTGATATGTCTGTTTGTATCTGTCCAATTTCTGTTGATTTGTCAGATACTGAGCTCATCAAGGCATTAATTTCCTCATTATTTTGAGATAAATCAGATAAAACTTGATTATATTCAAGAGTTAGTTGATCTAAAACTCCTTGCTCATTAGCAAGTGATATTTGTAGACTTTCCTCAAGACTTATTTCATCTGCTAAAAGACTTTGTTTTAATGCTATTGAATCAGAGACACTCTGCTGAGATGATTGTGTATCTGCTACAGTTTGTTGTAAAGCTAAAATTTCATCCTCTAGACTTTGAAGTTGTAACTCTGCTTGTTGTTTTTGTGCAGTTACAATACTAATTTGTTCGGAAGTAGAACTTATTGCATTATTTAGACTACTTGCTTGGATGTTTTGCTGATCGAGATTATTTTGAATAACAGTTTTATCTGCAATTGCTGCTTGTATCTGGGAATTATAACTATCAATTGCATCTTCTGAAGTAGAAATCTGTGTAAGATAGTTGTTTATAACATCATTGTTTTCACTCAATTCTGCAAGCAATGTCTGATATTCCTGATTAAGCTGCTGAAGTGTTTGCTGCTCTAATATTAAATCTTGCTCCAATGTTGCAATCAATGTTGCTGTTGTATCAAGATCTGTTTGTTTTGTTGCAAGGGCTGCATTTGTATCAGAAAGACTTTGTTGATATGTTGCTAAATCATCATTTAAATCAGAGATATCGTTTGTCAGAGTTAAAATATCTGCTTCTATTAGTGATTTTGCGTCATTTAAAGTTTGTAAATCATCATTCATTCCTCCAATGATTGTGTCTACACCTGATTTTTCTACTTGTTTCTCATCACGTCTTATAACCAAGTTATCATATGATTTTTGAAGACTTTTTTGAGTATTTACAAGGCCGTCTTTTTCAACTAGATATGTCTGGATTGTTTGTTCAGAAACAGTTATTTGATGGTTATAATCACTTATTAAAACTTGAGAAGTATCAATTTCTATTTCTTTTTCTTCTATTTCTGCAGCATTTTTTTCAGGCTCCATCATTAAAACTGATAATTCACCCTGAAGCTCTGTTAAATGAGTTTCTTCCATAGTTTTTTGGTCTTGTAAAGTTGCGTAATTTTCTGACTCGCCGCTAATTTGTATGTCTTTTTCATCTATTAAAACTTGATTTTCTTCGATTTCTATGTTCTTAGTATCTATTTCCGAATCTAAAATATCTATCTGCTCTCCAAGGTCATCAGAGATAAGCTGCTTTTGAGATATTGCCTCTTCTTGTAGATATATGTCACTTTCTACATCCGCTAAATCGGCTTGAAGAATCGGCATTTGTTGTGTTTTTAAGTTGATTGTTGATTCCGTGTCAGCTATGTTCTGCTCTAGCTGATTGATTAGCATTGTATCACTTGTAACTCCCTGCTGAAGGGTTGCTTGGAGGTCTTGAGAGTCTGCAATATCTGTTTGTAATCCTGTTACTATTGCAGTTTGTGTATCTATCTGATTTTCTAAATCTGTTAGTTCTTGACTACCTACTTGCTGAGCTGCAAGTTCAGCATCAAGTAACGCATTTAGATCATCTAGATTTGCTTGTTCTGTTGCTAAATCTGTCTGCAAATTTGTTATTAAATCATTTTGAGCAGCAAGCAAACCTTGACTATCAACTATTTGTTGATTAACTGTTTCTAAAGAAAACTGATCAGCAGTTAATGTTTGTTCAAGGTTCAAAAGTGTTGATCCATAATTTTGAATTTGTAAAGCTAATCCATCTGCTTGCTGTGTTTTAAGATTAATTTGTGTATTTGCAATTCCTATGCTTTGTGTTAATTGGTTGTATTGTACTGTGAGGCTGTTTATATCTGATTGTAAGTCCGTCTGCATATCCTGAGATGCATATATCTGATTTTGTAGATCTGCTACAACGACTTCTTGCTGTTGTATTGCTAGTTGTTTGTCTGTTAGTTCTTGACTGTTTAATTGTTGGTTTGCAATTTCTTGTTGCAGTTGTTGATTTAATAGGTTATATTCGTCTTGTGCTGTTGCTAAACTTGTTTGCAAACTTGCTAATGTATTTTGATTTTGTAAAAGTAAAGAGCCCTGCGCGGAAATTTCATTTAATGTATTTTGAAGATTTGTTTGTTTCGTCTGAAGTAATATATTAGCATCTTCTATTTGCTGTGTTAAATCAGCATATAGTAATTGTTTTTGCTCAAGACTTGAAGTTGTTGCACTTATTTGAGCTATTGCGTCCTGGATGAGTTGATCTGTTTCTGCTTGTTGAGTCATTAATTGTTCGTATGCTGCTGTGTTTTCAGCTATTTGTTGTGTTGTAAGTTGTATTTCTGCTTGTACGCTTGCAAGACTATCACTCGCAGTTGTTAAATCTGCCGTAGCAGTTGCTAATTGGGATTCTAAAGTGTTTAATTGATTTTGCAACTGAACCAAAACTTGTTGTTCTTGATCAAGGGATGTTATAGTTGATTGCAACAACTGTTGAGCAGTTGCTTCTTGAGTTAATAAATCATTTTCGAGAGATATAAGATTATTTATGTTTTGTGTTGTTTGTTGTATGCTATTTTGTATATCCTGCAACGAAAGTGTTTTAACATTTATGCTATCGATTACTTCTGAAAGGTCTTGATTTGCTATTTGTAAATCAGCTTGAAGTTGGGATAATTGATTTGTCTTTAATGCTATTGTATCTATATCTGCTTGTAAAGCTTGATTTATTTGAAGCTCTTGTGCTGCAAGATCGCTTTCTTGAGCAATAGCGCTTTCAAGTTGTTGAGTGACAGATAAGATATTTGCTTCTAGATTTGTAAGGCTCTGTGTTGCTAATGCTAAATCAGATTCTGCTGTTTCTAGCTGTTGCGAAGTACTTGAGTATAACTCTTGTGTATTCTGTAAGGTTTGTGTTTCTTGCTCTATTTGTATATTTAATTCGTTTATTTCTGTTGTTAACTGGTTTTGCAGAGCAATCATTGCATCTAACTCTGCTTGTGCTGTTGCAAGTTCTGCTTGTGCAGCATCTATGTTTAGGTTTATTTGAGCTATTTCAGCTTCAAGAGATGATTGCGCATCAATTAGGCCCTGTACATATTCTTGATTTGCATCTGAGCTTTCAAGTGTTGATTCGATTTCTAAGTTTACATCGTATAAATCTTGTTCTAAAGTTTGAACAAGTTGAGTTTGCTGAGTGATAGTGTTTTCAATGTCCTGTATTGCTAACTGTTGCTCCGCAATCTGATTAGTTACAGAGGATATCTCTAAATCTACGCTTTCTATACTTGCAGTTAAATCAAGTATATCTGCGTTTATGCCGTCAAGCTCTGAGTTTAAAGCTTGTAATTCAGTATCCAAACTAGTTATTTGTGCTTCAAGATTACTTATTTGTTCATTTGCAACTGCTATATCTGCGTTTATACTTTCTATTTCGTCCAATGAATCTGCATAAATTATTTGATTATCTTCTATCTCGATATTTATTAGCTCTAATTGATTTGTCTTTTGAGTATATTCTTCTTTCATCAATTCTAGCTCATCATAGTATTTTGAATTAATATTTGAAGCGGTTGCAACTGTGCTTTGCACTCCTTCTACACTTGTTTCGACAAGTGCCAGCATGTCATATTCTATGTACAAACTTTCTCCAATTTCAAGTTTATTGAATGTACTTACTAGATTATTTTCTATTATCTGATGTGTTGACACTTTACTTGTAAAAATTGAGCTTTCTAATAAACTAAGTGTATCTTGTGGGGGTAGTACACTTATAATGTTTACATCTTGGAGATCATAATTTACATTATTTTTGATACGTGTTCTAAATCTAACTATTTCTCCTGTAAATACTTTTATCTCGTTAGACCAACCAAGTGTTGCAAGATCTCCGGGTCTTGCTACTTGTATTTTAACATCTAATGCTTTATTTGCTCCTGTATCTGTACCATTTGTTATTTGTCTTATTTCCTCCATTGAAAACAATGGGTCTGGATTTAGAGTGCTAGCTAGTCCAATTGAAGACGATAACAAAGTAAAAACGGTTAGAAAAATAATTATGCTTTTTATTGCGCTTTTCCTATTCATAAATTTAGTCCCCCAAGACAAAATTTTCTACTATTACTAAATATGTTGCTTATTATATAAATAGGTTTTTATAAGAATATTTAAAGTTTATTGTACAAATATAATCAAAAAAATAAAATTGATGAAATTATAAAAGCTAATCTCTTTTGTTTAAACTGGCACATTTCCACCAAGTAAAATAGAACTTCCGACACAAAGTCCCGCTGTGATTATTCCTACTATAAGCATTTGTAGTCCATATCTGATCATACTTTCATCACTTATTTTTGCAAGATACGTTCCAAGTGAAACTAGAACTAGAAGTGTCAGTCCTATGCAAGCATAAAAAGCGATTTCCGGATCGATCATTCCCAAATTTGCTAAGAAAAATGGTGAAATTACAGCCATTGCAGCAAGTGCTGGTGAAACACCGTCTACTATTGCTGCAAAAAAAGTTGCAAATCTCTGTGATTTTCCATGAATTCCATCTTTTAGATCTGTAAGCATTGCTTTTTCAAGTTCTTTTAGTTTTTTACTTCTTTCAGCCTTCTCAGTCATATATGCGCCACTCATTCCAGAGGCACCCATTGCAATTGATCCTGCGATTCCAGCACTGATTATTATTGTAGATTCGTTTATAACTCCTGCAATATATGCTCCAATTACTACACCAAGCATTGTAAGAGCTCCATCGAAAGCATTCATTACAAAATATCTTCGTGTTATTGCGCCAACGCCAGAAATTTCACTGTACTTTTTCCATTTTTTGATAGTTTTTTTTGTTTTTTTTATAACCATCTGCGAGTCACTTTTTAAATTAAGTTAAATATGAACTTGGTTTAATATTTTTTGAATGTTTTTTTTGTTTTATTTTGTCGTTTTTTTACCCGATTAAACATTTTGTCGCCTTTAATCCGACATAATGAAAAAGTATTTAAACTAACAAAACAACAATATTATAGTAAAAATATAATAAAAATGGTGCATATTAAAATGCGAAAGATAGGATTCTTAAGAGACAAAGGCTTGGAAAAAGCCGTACAAGAAATTCTTAAGTCTAGAGCAAAAACTCGCATATATGTTTACCTTTTAAGAAAAAATGGTGCAAAATCAGAGGATATCATAAAAGCAACAAAGCTTCATCCAAGTACTGTTCGTGAAACACTTTCTAAGATGTATGAAGATAAACAAATATATCGTAAGAAAATCAAAAATGACAGCATTGGAAAAAATCCTTTTATGTATTATCCAACACCTCCACTTGAACTTTTAAAAAGACATACAACTGAAATTGAGGAGAGGTTAAACAAACTTACATCTCTTTCAAAAGATAAGAATAAACGATTTTTCAGAATAAAAATAGTAGAGGGGGCTGAAGAAGCATGAATGTACGAACACTTGCAAAACTGTTTGCAGAGAGGCCAAGAACGGTCATATTAGTGTTCACTATACTTACAGCCCTAATAGGAATTCAAGCTCAAAATATCTATATGGTTTCAGACTACACTCAGTATCTGCCAGAGGATGATCCTACACTTGAGCTTTGGGAAAAGATTAATGAAGAATTTAATTTTGGTTCAACAATTGTAATATTTATTAATCAAACAGGGCGCTCTTATTACGATATTAGAGAGCCTCTTGTATTAAAAGAAATGGATGAAATATACAAAGTACTTGTTGAAAATCCTACAAATAAAGGTGAGGACACAGGTATTGCTGAGGGAGGATTTAGGAGTCTTTCACTTCTTATAAGAAAAGAAAACGCAAAGGATGATACTCTTCCTGTAAGCAAAGGTGGAGGTCATGGTTCAAAAAGTATACCTGATGGGTTAGATGATGTTAAACATTATATGGCTAGAACTGAGCTTTCCGCGATGAAAGGCGTTTTGTATACTGCAGATTACCAGTATGCTGCAATAATAATACAACTAACAGAAGATGCTGATTATGACGCGGTACTTGAAAATGTACAAAATGCAATAGATAACCGTGGAACAAAATATACAGATATGACAATCACTGGTACTGTTGCAATGCAAAAAGCAATTCAACAGAACAGTATGCAAAATATGGTTATAATATTTCCAATAGCTATTATATTTGTATCTATAGTACTATTCTTCTTTCATAGAAGTATTAAAGGAATATTAATTGCGTTCTTACCACCTGCTTTTGCACTTGCACTTACATTTGGAGTACTTGGGATAGTTGCTCCTCAGCTTACAATAATTTCTGTTGCAATAGTAGCATTACTAATAGCACTGGGTGTGGATTATTCAATTCATTTAATGAATAGACTTGCAGATGAAAAGGAAATAACTGATGATGTAGATAGAATAGAAAAGATACTAAGATCAACTGGAAAAGCAGTTCTTCTTTCTACAATTACAACAGTTATTGGCTTTGGTTCTCTTATGATTTCAAGCATGTCTCCTATGGTTACATTTGGATTCGGGTGTGCTGTAGGTATATTATTCTGTTTTATGTCTGCAGTAGTACTTGTACCATGTTTTTCATTAATACTTAAATTTGAAAAAACAGGAAAAATTCCAAAATGGCGTGCTTTTGCAGAGTTTGCAGTTAGGAATCGTTATAGAGTAATTCTTATAGCAACGTTTTTTGCTGTAATGTCTGTACTTTTAATACCACAGGTTACAACAGATGTAAATTATTTTGATATGGCCCCAGAAGGTCTTCCTGAAGTAGATGCTATGTTTGAATACTCAGAAAGATTCGGGCAAGGTGGAAACTTTAATGCATTCTTGGTAGAAACAGAACCTGGTGGACTTGAGGATATTGAGGTATTAACAGCAATATCTAATATGGAAAAAGACATGGAAACAAAAGGAGTAACTGTTTCATCTATCGCGGATTCAATACTTGAATATTCAGAGATACTTGATAGAAATGCGATAATTGAAAAACTTGCAAATCTTACAGAAGCAAAAACCATTATTTTTGATAAGATAGCCCAAGAAGGCGTAGTAAACGAAGAGCATTCAAAAACGATAATTCTTGTGTCTTTACCTGTTGGTATGAGCATGCGGGATATACAAAAAACAATAGATGAATTAAATGATATAGCATCAAGCACGAATCTTCCAAGAAATGGTAAAGTATCTCAACTTGCAGGACAAGATGCTGTATATGTATCTGTTAACCTAAAGCTTTCAGATGAACAAGCAAGATCTATGGTAATAGCACTTCTTTTAGTACTTGCAGTATTAATTGTAATATTCAACTCATCAATTTACGGATTTTTAACAATGATACCAGTTGCATTTGTTCTAATGTGGGAACCAGGATTCTTGGTTGCAACTGATATTTCTCTTTCACCTGTAACAATTACGATCGCGTCAATTATGATAGGGATAGGAATAGATTATGGTGTGCATATTACACATAGAGTAAGAGAAGAACTTGCAAATGGTCTTTCGAAAAGAGAGGCAAGTAAGACTGCTATAGAAAAAACAGGTCTTTCACTTGTAGAAGCTGCCCTTACAACTATTTTTGGTATGGCCTCAATCTTCTTTGTGGGAATAAATGCATTAAGTGAGTTTGTAATAGTAATAATATTTATGACGGCAATGTCCTGTATCGCAGCAGCACTTATTTTACCGGTATTCTACGAAAATAGGTTCATAAAATAAAAAAATTAGTTTTTTGATTTCTTAAATAACTCTTTAAAATTCCTAAGAGATTTTATAAACGGTATGTCAAACAAGATATTTCCAACTATAATTATTACGCCTAGTATTAGCTCTGCCTGAAATGCAGAAGAGCCTGTAAGAAAACCACGTTGATACCAATCATTTATGAAAATAATTCCCACAATGAATGGTAGTATTACAAGTAATGGTGCAAGGATGAGCTCTGTTCTAAGAATTCTCTCATCGCTTTTTGAATTTTTTACATATTTCATTTTATCTTCATTCATATCTTAATCACCAAGGCATTAAAGCCGGATAAATCACAGGGTCGGGCGTATTCAAACCGATAATTGGTATTATGTACCAGACAATTAACAGTGATATTGCAGGTATCATTTGAATCATAAAATCATCGTCGAGCCAGAAAAATTTTTTACTCTCACCTATCACGGCTCCAGTAGCACCTATTAGCCCTACCAGAATCATAAGAGCGGGATCTGCTTTGTACCATGTAAATAAGAAGAAAAACATGCAAAGTAAAAAACCAATGAGAATTGCACTTTTTTTATTGAAACGATTCCGTACTTCACCCATTACAGGATCTGCTAGGCATGCACATAGAATGCATGGTACTGCTATTTGTTGAGGGAAAAATCTTAACAAAAGAAGTATTGCAACTGCAAAGAATACATAGCTTCCAATTCTTTTCTGTTCATAAAGACGAAGTCCAAAGAAATGATCGCTACTGATAAAACCTTTTAATCTAAGTATTTCAATTGATAACGCAAGTATAACAAGTAATGGTGGGATCCAAAATTTCAACGAATTTACCCAATTAACATCTGGGAGAAGATAGTAAAAAAGAAAAGAGGCACCAAATGCATGAAAAGCACGTCTATACCAATGTGCATCAAAATCAATTAAGTTGATTTTGTCCCTTGTCTCAATTATCTTTTTTTTGGTATCTTTAAGAGTTTCTTTTACTTTTTTAACCATTTTTAAACAACATTTTATCTGTCAAGAGTAATGATTCCTTGCTTTCCACCAACAATTACCTCATCAGCAAGGCCAATAAATAAACCTGTCTCTACTACTCCTGGAACATTATTTATTGCTATTTCTAGTTCTTCAGGATGATCTATCCTTTGGAACTCACAATCCAAAATATAGTTTCCATTGTCTGTTATAAATGGCTCTCCTTCCATTATTTCTCTCAAACAAGCCGTACATGCAACCTCATCGCGTTTTTGTGCCGCGGGTTGCCAGCCGAATTGTTCTAATGCCTTTTTTGTTGACTTCCAACCGAATTTTACCACTTCAACAGGTAATGGAAAATCAATTCCTAGGCATTTTACAACCTTTGAGTCATCTACTACAATTATTACTTTTTTAGAGTTAAATGCTATTATTTTCTCACGAGTGAGAGCACCGCCTCCACCTTTTATTAAATTCAGGGAGGAGTCTACTTCATCGGCGCCATCTATTGTTATATCAATTTCTGGATTATCATCTAGAGTTGTAAGTGGAATGTTTTCCTCTTTTGCTATTCTTTTTGTATGAATTGATGTTGGTATTCCTTGTATTTTTAGACCCTCTTTTACCATTTTACCTAGTTTTCTGAGTGTATATTCCACGGTAGATCCTGTTCCAAGTCCTACAATCATTCCATCTTCTATCTGTTCAGCAGCTTTTTCTGCTGCTAATTTTTTAAGCTCTTCCATGTCCTGCAAGTATTCACCTAAGACTTGTAATCACTATTTAGTACAAAAATTTATACTTTATATTTTTATTACCCAGCTTTGATAAGATGCTTTCAGAATGCAATGAACATGGATATTATCGCCAGGAAAACTGTCCTATTTGTGAACAGAAAGGAAGATTTTTAATGAATGATCGTGAGCTTAATTCTCTAAGTAGAATCTTAGCAGGGTCCCTTCGTCATTTCCCTGAAAAGATGGGTCTTATGATGGATGGGAAAGGCTGGGTCGACATTGAGGAACTCATTCATTCAATAGGTACAAGCCGCTCTGGCTTTAAATGGCTTAGGAAAAAACATATACAAGGTCTTGTAGAAACTGATCCTCGTGGTCGTTATCAGATTGATGGTGGTATGATAAGAGCCACATATGGTCATACGATAGATGTGGTTCTTGATGATTTACCAGAAGCAACCATTAATGAATTCTTTTATCCTGTATCTGAAGAAGAAGCAGATATGGTAATTGAAAATGGTCTTAAACCTGCTGATAGAAACCAGGTTCATCTTAGTGGAAGTATTGAGAAAGCAAGAGAGGCAGGAAAAGTAAGAATTGAAGATCCGATTATCCTTAGGATAGATGGTAAAAAAGCAACAAAGGATGGTCTTAAGATATATCATGCTGGAACTGATGTATATCTTACAAAGGCTGTTGATGCTAAATATCTATCAAAAGTTGAGGAAAAAGATTAAAAACAGCATCTTTTTCTCGTATTTTCTATTTTGTGGGCTTGTAGCTCAGCTAGGTAGAACTAGCTAATCAACAGGAGAAAAACACATCAAAATTTACAATAATTTTTAATGGTTTTTTTATTTCATTTCCTTTTCAATTGAATATAAACAATATGGGTCGTTATGCATTTTTCCGGTTGTAGATGTTGATACGGCAAGACAGCCTCCCTTACAACTTTTTCCGTATTTGCAATTTATACAGTTTTCCTCTAAACTTTCTTTTTTAAAATCTCTATTGTATTTGCTAAAATTTGGATTATTCCATATTTCAATAATGCTTTTGTCTCTTACATTTCCTTGTACAAAATCATTTGATAATGATAAGCATCCTTTAACTCCACCATTACTTTGAATTCCAAGAGCAGTTATCCCTGCTTGGCATCCTGTCCATTTTGGTGAAAGTGTAAGATTTGGTAAAATCTGTGAGTTATAACCAATACAATGTGCACCTGTTATTGGCATTTGTTTCAATGAGTATTTTTGTCTTGTATGTGCGATAAACAAGGCAACTGAATAAAATTCTTTTTTTGAAAGATGAAGTTCTTTTGGAAACCTTCCTATTGGATCTGCAATTTGAATTTGCCATGCAATATCTCTATTTATTACAAGATCTCTGATTAATGGTAATTCTTTTAGATTCTTTTTATGAATAGTTGATACTATCGTTGTTGGGAGGTCTTCGTTTCTAAGTTTTGTTATAACTTCTTTGCATTTTTCAAAAGATCCTTTAAGCCCCCTTATTTCATCATGTGTTTCTGCAGTTCCTCCATCAAGACTTATTGCTACAACATGTGGATCTAAGGTTTTTATTTTTGAGATAACATCATCATTTATCAAATATCCATTTGACATAAATATAAGATTCATACCAACTTTTTTTACTTCTTTTGCAAGTTCATACCATTCCTTTCTAAGAAATGGTTCACCTCCCATAAAAGTAACCAGCTTTCCGTTTAAACTTGCAAGTTCTTCAAAAACTTTTACCCATTCTTCGTATGTTAGTTCTTTTTCCCTATTCTTTCCTGCAGATGACCCACAATGGATACATTTCATATTGCATTTTAAGGTGAGTTCTATAACCGTAGAGTAAGGAAATTGTTTCTTTTTAATCATGTTTTCACCAGAAAAAGAAAAAAGAAATGGCTTTTACAGAAACTTTCCAAATTCGAGAAAGTCATAAATGCTTGCCCCAGCATATCTAAGAGTTCCATAACTTGCTACTTGAGCAAAAACAAATGCAAAAGCCATTAATCCAAAAGCTACAACAATATTTTTTCTAGATTTCAGTGTAGCTTTTATTTCATTTTTACCAATGTTTAGTATTTTTCCACTGCTTTCCAGATAGTTTTGCAGGTTGTTATTTTTGTTCAATTTTTTTCACCTAGGAAGTGGTATATGCACAAATATTTATTTAAAGAGCATATCAAAATTTATAACATAATATGACATATATGTCACATATGGAACAAAATAATATTCCTATTTCAAAACAGGTAAAGGCATATATCGAACGTAAGCCCTACATCATAGAAGCAATAGAACAGAATATTGTAAACTTTAGCTCTCTGTCAAGAGAAATATGTACGGATTTGAACTTGAAAAACTATGATGCGGTTAAAGCAGCGTTGATAAGAACAAGTAAAACAAATAAAAAGAAAAAAAGGAAATCCCAAGAAAAAGCAGTGGAACTACTTAGAAAAGCAAATTTTTCAATTAAAAACAAAATAGCAACATTACATCATAGTACATTTGTTGATATAAAAACAATTGCCTATTCAAAAACACCAAGCGGATATATGTTTTTTATAGATGAAAACGCTGCTAAGAAAAGTAGTTTTAGAAATATTGAATACGGTTTTGCAATTCTACATATAAAAAGTTCAAAAGAAATAGAACAAACACCTGGTGCAATAGCATTTATTTTATCATCACTGGCTTCAGATGGTATCAATGTTTCACATGTAATGGGTTGTCGTGAAGATACTTTTTTAGTTGTAAAAGAATATGATGCACCACTTGCTTTTAAGATATTATCTCAACGCTTAAGAATATAATACTTCATTTTTTACGTTTTTTCAGCTCGTTTGTGATGTTTAATTCACGTAAATAATTAGCAATTGCAGTCTTGATTATGTCTGATCTGTTACTTCCTTGTCCTATCTTTATTGCATAATCTATTCCTTCTATCATTGCAACTGGTAGTCTTAACGGAACTGGTTCGGTTTCTGTTACTTTTTTTGGCATATTCTCCTCTGAGCGTTGTATGATAATCTTACTATTTCAGTCTTTTGTTTTGTATATTACTTGTATATCTATATAAGATACAAGTAAAGTATTTATACCTTAAGTGTATTACATATAATATACAAATGTTATACGGTATTGATGCTTTTAAAATTAACAATGTTGCTCTTTACTGCAGGGTATCAACTGATGAGCAGGCACATGAAGGATTTAGCCTTGAGTCACAATTAGATCGATTAAGATCATTTTGTAATGCAAGAGAATGGAATGTATCTGCAGAATACGTTGATGGTGGATTTAGTGGTCGTAATATTAGAAGACCTGAATATAAAAAAATGTTAGATGAAATTGAAAATTGGGATGCTATAGTTGTAATTAAAATGGATAGAATTCATAGAAATCGACTAAATTTTATTCAGATGATGAATGATTTACAAAATCAAAATAGACAATTTATATCTATGACAGAAAGTCTTGATACAAGCACAGCTATGGGCCGTTTTGTAATGGGAATCATTCAAGATATTGCTCAACTTGAAAGTGAACAAATTGGAGAAAGAGTTTTTGCAGGTCAACTTCAAAAAGCAAAGAAAAAAGATAGTGGATTTATGGGTCATAGAGTTCCATTTGGATATAGATGGGATGCAGAAAATAAATTTTTTATTGAAGTTCCTAAAGAAATTGAAGTAATTAAGCGAATTTTTCAGATGTATATTGACGGTTTTAGTATGAGACAAATTTCTAAAAGGCTTAAAGCAGAAAATAAAGAAAAAGGATGTCCAATTCAACAAAAAAAATTTGGAGATACTTCGATTAGATATTATCTTCACAACTGTTTTTATGCAGGTGTTGAAAGATGGTGTCATTACTTTAAGAAATCAGATATTAAACCAATAATTAGTGTGGAAATGTTTAATCTTGTTCAGAGAAAATTAAGAGAAAGATGTCATAGTCATAGGAATTATGATCCTATGTTAATAAAAAATTCATCAACTTTTAGACTTGATGATGAAGAACGACGATCTATTCCAATGATAAATCGTGCTAAACATAATTTTGCTTATCATTGATTGAATAAGAGATTTTTATACTCAGTTATTTTTTTAAACTTTATAAGTATACAATAATCGATGAGTAAAGCTGATGGCAATCTTGTTGTTCATACATTTTCTAAATTAGATAAAGTTACAAGAGGGGTATATGTTTGGATAATACTTTTTATCTTTCTCGTAGGTTTTACACCATTTGCATATGAAATTTCCCTTGATTTTGATAAAATAATTTATGCATCCGCAGGTTTACTTACATTTATAGCCATATTTTATTCACTTTTAATTTCAAGAGAAGGTATAGAAATCTTAGATGGAATCAAACAGATAATTAATGATCTAGAAAAAGAATTTAAAGAAATGGCTAAGAAAGAGATAGATAAAGCAGAAAATTTGAAGAAGTGCTTATTGAAATTAGAAAATAAAAATTCTAGTATTAATTTTGTAAAAAGATTAACAAATTTAGAATTATTGTTATTTTTCTCAGTTATATTTTTTATGCTATCAATTTATATGTCTCTATTTAACCATTCACTTGCAGAAGCCCTGTCGTATATGTTTCTTATTATTGGTATGGCATTTTCTAGCGGTCTTGTTCTTGAATGGACTGTTATAGTTAAAATCGTTAGAAACTATCTTAATGAAATCAAAAAATCTGGTTTGTATTGATAGAGGTATATAGATGGGTAAACAAAATAAAAAGGAAGATTTTTTTCAAATAAGATACAATTGTTTTTAGCAGCTATTATTGCGGTATCTCTGTTTGGTGCATATATTGGAATTTCAAATAATACAATTCAGTTAATTAACGAATGGATTATTAGTCTGATGGTTGGTTTTATTCTTTCTTTTGTCTCAGGGACAATAGTGGAAGCCTTTTCTGGAAATTTTTTAAAGAAAATGTTGTTAAATATCCCAGTCTATAAAGACATAAGTTTTTCAATATCTGCATCTACAATAGTTACTTTCATTGTAAAAATTGCATTATTTGGCCTATAAAAGCAGAATAATAATTTTTTTTTACAGCCCAGAGAATTGCCCGTAATATCCGCCCTCCATCTACCGGATAAGCAGGAATCAAATTAAAAATCCCCAGTCCAAAATTAGCTATCGATGCATAATAAAATAGTC
>CAZQXW010000003.1:0-87908 GCA_964597365.1 uncultured Thermoplasmatales archaeon
CTGTTTGCATAAATTGCAGCTGCATAGCCTGCTGGTCCTGCTCCGATTATTGCCAATTCATGTTGCATATATCAAACCTCAAAATCATTTCTTGTTAATAATTTTTTACATCAAAATTTTTTCTTTTAAAATTTTATAAGCTTCCTCTGGAGAACTAATGCTTTCAAGCATCTTTTCAAAAGGACACATATCTGTTCCATCACGATTATCAATACGTGGTATCAAAACATCAGCTTGGCTAGGAACTCCATTGATAAGCATAAGAGCAATCGCAGTCTTTGTTGCCTGAGGAGAATAAACTGCCTTTGCCTGTGAATAAATACAAAGAAGAGCAGATGCTTTTCCAAGGATTCTGTCACCTATAATACTTCCATGAATCTTGTCACCAAGTTCTTCGATTGCTTCAAGAATAGGCTTTATGCCTGAGTCTTTTTTCTTGCAGATTACCTGACCATTTTTAATAACAACAACTGAGTTATCGGAAGTTTCAAGAATATCACGTGCAAGGGTCAAACCAGATATTACATCTTCGCTTACCATCTAAGTTCCCCTAATGTCACAGTACTTAAAAAAGGGTTTGACTTCTTCAAGTGCATCTAATAACTCCTCTTCTGAATATGATTTCTTTGTTTGAATATCTGAAGAAAGAGTAGTAGTATTATTCTTGAATTGCTGAAGAAAATATTTTTCAGAACCATCAAGCCATTTTCCTATTTCTTTTATATCCTTTTTTGACAGCAAGTCTGGAACAAAAGTCGTCTTAAATTCATAATCTAATCCTGAGCTCCTGATTATGTCAATGCTTTTTTGGATTTTTTTAACATCTACCTTTTTTCCTGAAAGCTTGGAGTATTTCTTTTTAGGTGCTTTTACATCCATTGCAATGTAATCTACAAGTTTTTTATCAATGAGTTCTTTGAGTTTTTCAGGGAAAGTTCCGTTTGTATCTATCTTTATCAAATATCCTAGTTTTTTTACTTTCTCACAAAAATAAGTAATGTCTTTCTGAAGGAGCGGTTCTCCTCCAGAAATTACAAGCCCGTCAATTACATTTTTTCTTTTTTCAAGATAAGAAAATATTTCTTTTTCAGAAATAGGTTTGGCGGTTTTATTTACAACATCTACATTGTAACAAAAAGGACAGTTGAAGTTACACCCAACTGTCCAGATAATTGAACTTACTTGCTCTGGATAGTCCAGCAGTGATGTTTTTTGAAAACCACCAATTTTCATAGTATATTCGATTATTTTTCTTTCATGTCAAAGAGTTTACGATCAGAGTATTCCTGTTGTTTTCCACGGTTCCACTGGTTAACCGGCCGCATATATCCTACAACACGAGAATAAACCTCGCATTTTGTTCTTTTCTCCTCAATATTTTCTTTTTTATTCATATTTTTTACCTCCTAGCAACTACTTTTACTTTTTTAGTAAGACCAAGTTCTTCATCACATTTTGGACAGTACTCATGTTCGCCTGCAATGTATCCATGTTTTGGACAGACCGAAAACGTTGGTGTCATGGTGTAATATGGAAGTGAATAGTTTTCAGCAATTTTTCTAACTAGTTTTTTTGTAGCAGTTGGATTTGGTTCGTTTTCACCCAAGAACACATGAAGCACTGTTCCTCCAGTATATTTTGATTGTAGTGAATCTTGAAGATCTAATGCTTCAAATATATCAGTTGTGTGACCTACTGGAAGTTGTGTTGAGTTTGTATAATAAGGCTCAACATTTTTTTTGCCACGTCCGTATACTTCCTGATTAAACGCCCTAATATCTGAGTAAAGTTTCTGATCCATTCTTGCAAGTCTGTATGAAGCACCTTCTGCAGGAGTTGCCTCAAGATTGAAAATATCCCCTGTTTCCTCCTGAAAGTCCATCATTTTATCACGCATATGATCAAGGACTTTTTCTGCAAATGCTTTACCTTCTTTATCTGCGATGCTTTTATTCATGAGATTCAAAAGAGCATCATTCATGCCAATTAGACCAATAGTTGAGAAATGATTCTTCCAGAACTCGCCGAATGTTTTCTTGACATCGCCTAGATAAAATCTTGAATACGGGTGAAGGCCTGAAAACGTTAGGTTTTCTATTACTTCTCTTTTAATGATGAGGCTTTCTTTTGCTTTTTCCATTAAAGCATCGAGCCGTTCTAAGAAATCATCCTCATCCTTTGCACAATATCCAAGTCGTGGCATGTTAATTGTTACAACGCCGATAGAACCCGTCTTTGGATTTGCTCCGAAAAGACCACCTCCACGTTTTCGAAGCTCTCTGTTATCAAGTCTGAGTCTGCAGCACATACTCCTTGCATCATCAGGCTTCATATCAGAGTTTATAAAGTTACTAAAGTAAGGAATTCCGTATTTTGCAGTCATCTCCCATATTGGATCAATTCCATCATTATTCCAGTCGAAATCCTTTGTAATATTATATGTTGGAATCGGGAAAGTAAAAGGCCTTCCCTTTGCATCTCCTTCATACATAATATCAGCAAATGCATGATTCATCACGTTCATTTCATCGACAAAATCACTGTAGTTATCGTCTTTTAAGTCTCCGCCAATAATAACTGGCTCTTCTTTCATATATGACGGAACTGTAAGATCCATTGTAATGTTAGTAAAAGGGCTTTGAAAGCCAACACGAGTTGGTACATTCATATTGAATAGAAATTTCTGCATTTCTTGCTTTACTTGGTCATAATTAAGCCCATCACTCTGAATAAACGGTGCTAATAGGCTGTCAAAGTTAGATAAGGCCTGTGCACCTGCTGCCTCGCCTTGGAGTGTATAAAGATAGTTTACAATCTGCATTAGAGCCGTTCCAAAGTGTTTTGCTGGTTTACTTTCGATTTTTCCAGAAACACCTCTAAAACCAAGAAGCAGTATATCCTTTAAGTCCCAGCCAACACAGTATGCACCAAGAGTGCCAAGGTCATGTATGTGAAAATCTCCATTAGTATGAGATTCTCCGATCTCTGGTGGATAAATCTTGTTTAACCAATAGTTTGAAACGATGTTTTCTGTAGCATAAACATTCAGGCCCTGCAAGGAGTAGCTCATGTTACTGTTTTCTTGAACTTTCCAGTCCATCATAGATAGATATCCATCCACTACGTCTATGTCTTTTAAAAGACCCCCTACGTGTCTTATTTCTTGATGTTGTCTACGATACAAAATATAGGCTTTTGCGGTTTTTGCATGACCTTCTTCGATAAGGGTTTTTTCAACCATATCTTGGACTTGTTCTACATCTGGCATTTCACCTTTGTTAAGCGCTTTTTCAAGATTCTGCATTACTTTGTCTGTAAGTTCAATTGATTTCTTGTAGTCCTTACCGCCTACTGCTTGTGCTGCTTTCCAGATCGCATTTGTGACTTTAATTGGGTTAAAATCAGATATTTTCCCATCTCTCTTTATTATCTTTCTTATCATTTTGTTCTCTTTCCTCCTATCACGTTTTGTTTTGCAAGGTTTTTGATTTCCTCTTCAAAGCTTTCGATATCAGCAAAACTGCGATATACAGATGCAAACCGTATGTATGCCACATGATCGGTTTCTTTTAATGCATCCATTACGTACTCACCTATTGCCACGCTATCTAGTTCCTCGGAGCCTGTTCGCCTTATTTTCTCCTCTATTCCCTCAAGGATTTCCTCTATTTGTTCATGGCTTACCGGCCTTTTTTCCACGGCTTTTTCAAGGCCTCTTTTAATCTTATTCCTATCAAATTTTTCACGTCGTCCATCTTTTTTTACGACGTAAATAGGTTGCATTTCAACATACTCATATGTCGTGAATCTTTTGCCACAATCAAGACATTCTCTACGGCGCCTAATAGAAAAAGCTCCCGTATCACGAGAATCCGTGACTTTTGTTTCATTTGTGTGGCAATATGGACACTCCATTCTATAATCACCAGATATACATAACATACAACATATTGTATTTCAGACTTCCCAACCTACACTATGTAGTATGAAAGGAGGGTATTTAAAACTTTGCTTTTACAAAAAAATAAAAACAAAATTATAAAGCAATTCTCCCCAAAATTTTGTAAATACTACGTATGAAAAAGTCAAATAAAAAACCTTTGAAAAAATTAAAGTAAGAGCCTATGTTCTGCATTAAACGATGAAGCATATATATGGACCTGTATCTTCTTGGAGGCTTGGGAGATCATTGGGTGTGGATTTATTATGCAGCCCCGGAAAAATATGTTCTTTTGATTGCATATATTGTCAATTAGAAAAAACAGAAGAAATTACGAAAGAAAGAAGGAAATTTGTAAACATATCTGAGCTGACAAAAGAATTAAAGGCCTCTTTGAAAGATACAGACGCTGATGTAATAACTCTTTCAGGAATGGGGGAGCCGACTCTTGCAAAAAATATGAGCAAGGCCATAGATGAAATTAAAAAAATTACATTACTTCCAATCGCAATTCTTACAAATTCAACGTTATTTTATGATAAAGAAGTATGTGATGCTTTAAAAAAAATTGACATAATAGTTGCAAAATTAGATGCGCCTAACCAAAACATTTTCAAAAAAGTAAGTAGCCCTGCAGAGGGAATTGACTTTGAAGAGACTGTGAAAAATATTAAAAAACTCAGGGAAGAATTCAAAGGAAAGTTTGCACTGCAAATTATGTTCATGGAAGAAAACAAAGAATGCGCAAAAGAACTTGCAGATATCGCAAGGAAAATACAACCTGATGAAGTTCAGATTAACACACCTACGCGGCCTTGTAAAATAAAGCCACTCTCTGTAAAAGAGTTAGATGAAATAGAAAAAGAATTCACAGGCCTTAACACAATATCCGTTTATCACAGTCAAAAACCAAAGACAGATCCTATTGATAAGATAGAGATATTTAGAAGGAGAAGAAAAGAGGTTTGAAAATGAAAAAGATACCTGTTAATCTAAATGTTATAGGAATAATACATTCCCCTTATAAAACAAGAGATCAGGCGCCAAGGCAAGGAACTGATGAAATCTCAGAAATCGAAATTTACGAGGAATACGAAGAAGGATTACAAGACATAGAAGGATATTCACATGTGCATCTTTTTTACTGGCTGCATGAATCAAAAGGGCATCATCTTCTAGTGCAAACCCCTTGGGAAGAGAAAAAACACGGTTTGTTTGTTACTAGGTCACCCCACCGACCTAACCCTCTAGGGTACTCGGTTGTAAAGCTTGTTGAAAAGAAAAATAATATTTTAAAGGTAAAAGGTCTTGATGCAATAGAAGGAACTCCGCTAATTGATATCAAACCATACATAAAAAGAATTGACAGAAAAGAAAATGCTGTATCGGGTTGGAGTGAAAAAATAGATTTTAAATTTCAATAAATCTTGAGTTTTTTATAGCATTATTTACCAAATTTTCTATATCTACTTTGTTTTCCTCTTGAATTATCTTCTCAATTTTTGCCATAGTTGAAGGTTTATTTGGAACAGCGCTACATCCACTTGAAGGCAAGATTGAAAGATCATATGTTCCTATCTCTTTTGCAATTTTTATCACATCTTCTTTGTCAAAACCAATCAAAGGCCTAAAAACAGGAATGTTTACTGCTTCTTCGATTGTTTTTATATTCTGTAAAGTCTGTGATGCAACCTGACCCAGGCTATCCCCCATAACAATTGCCTCACAAGAGTATTTACTAGCCATCCTTTCAGCATATCTAAGCATCATTCTTTTACAAAAAACACAAGTAAATTTATTCTCAGAGTTTTTTTTAAAATCAGAAAGGCTTTTTCCATGAGGAACTATAACTACTTTAACAGAACATTTGCATATTTCTTTGAGATGTTTTGCAAGTTTTAAAAAATTCTTGGTTTCTTCTTTACTGGAGAAGGGCTGTGTTTCTGCATGAATAAGTATTATCTCATCTGACTTTTTACTCATAAGAAAAGTTGCTACAGGAGAATCTATGCCACTTGATACAAGGCTTGCAAGTTTCATGAGGTCTCATTTTTAATGTAGGTTAGATATTCTTCAAGGCCACCTGCGATTGGTAAAACAATTATGTCTGGAACTTCGTAAGGATGAATTGCTTTGAGTCTTAAAATTGTTTTTTCAACGTTTTCATCAACAGTTTTTGCAAGTATTAAGTTTTCTTGCTCAATTTCAATTTTTCCTTTCCAACGGTAAAAAGATTCTATCCCTGGGACAATATTTACACATGCTACTAATTGTTCTTCAACAAGAGTATTTGCAATCCTTCTAGCGGCCTTTAAATCATCAATGGTTGAATAGATAATAGATGCCATTTGGCTCTCTCCCTATAAAGCTATAATGCTTTACTTGTTTTAAAACATTTTTATTACATGTTTTTTAAAAAATTGTCAAAAAGGATAAGAAATTAATTTGCATTCCTCTGAAATTTGTTTTATTTGTTTTTGTTTTCCATAAAACAAGTGGCTTTTGCATTTACAGTCGCTACACCCGAAAAGAGAGATATTTTCAAGTTTTTCATCAAATTTTTTTGCGATATCGCATTCTATTTTATCCTTTGTTTCTTTGTAAAAAATATCGGTTATTTCTGCGTTTTTTAGTAAATAATCAACATGCCAATGTAGTTTTTTATCAAATCGAAGGTGTCTATTTATCCGCCCTTCAAGACCATTCATAGCGCTTCCAATATATGCATAAAAACCTTTTTTAAAATATAATTTTCCAAGTTTTCCTATCTTTATAGATCTGTCAGCATCAAGATTGATTAGTAATACATAGGAGCCTTTCATAATATATTTTCAACAATTTTTTCAAAGTCTTTCATAAAATCTGTTTTTATTAGCTTCTCAGTATTTCCTATTGCTTCCTCAAGGTTTTCATCAAATGAAACACTACCTAAATAATTGAAATCTTTTTCTTTTGAATAGTCTTCAATTAATGTAGAGTCATTGATTTTCATATTTTCAACAACACCCACGATTGGGAGCTTTAACTCCTTTAAAACTCTTAAAAGCTTATCTACTGCAGCAAGTGCTACTTTAGAAGGAGTGCTTACTACCATAAATTCTGATTTTTTAACAAGGGAAATTACATCGAGTGTTTCATCGCCTATTCCTGGTGGCATGTCAATTATTAGATAGTCTAGTTCTTCCCAACGAGTTATTGCAAGAAGTTCGATTATTACATTTGTAATATCCATCCCACGTAGTGGTGCTGGTTTATCTTCTGTGAAATACACGAGGCTCATGAATTTTATTCCATTGATATCATATGGCAATATGCCTTTTTCTTCCTCTGGAAAGCTGAAATTTTTTACACCAAGGATAACATGTGAAGAAGGTCCATATAGGTCAAGATCAAGAAGCCCTACATTGTATCCTTTCTTTGAAAGAGAAAGAGCGAGACTGCATGCGACAAGGCTTTTTCCAACACCGCCTTTTCCGCTAGCAACAGAGAGTACTCTTTTTACCTTTGAAAGTCTTTTTTCAATTACGCTAGTTCGCACTTCCATTATTTCTCACCCTTAAGCTTTGTAATACTTACTCCTCGCCCGGAGCTTATCTGAAAATCAGGACTGCCGCATTTTGGACATCGTGTATGAACAAAAGCAACTTCAGGAATGAAATGAATTGATTCACCTTCATCATCGGTTATTTTCTTTTTCATATCAGAAAATTTCCATTCATGTTCACAATTATTGCATTTAAGATTGCTTTCAATTGTCTCTATTTTTATTTTTAGGTCACCAAGTTTATCTTTATGTTCCTTTACAAGTTCGTCGAGTGCAAATTTAAAAACATCAATTGCTATCTGTTGTAGTTCACCAAGACCGATTGTGATTTCTGTAAGTTTCTTGATTTTTTCTTTTTCTGCTGCATCAATTGCTGCAACTAGAATTGATTCAGCAAGCGCCCATTCATGCATACGATTTAGCACGTAAAACAGAACCATGCTTAAATGTTACTATTAGGAGGAGTATAGAAGAAACTTATAAGTATGAATCGATTTATATATAAATTTATGAGATTAAAAATTGTCTTTGTATCATTGTTTTTTATATTTTCATTAGCTTTTGGAAGCTTTAACGTAATTGGTATTTCAGAGTTTTATGAAAAAAATTCAGCAGGCCTTTTGGAATCAAATACGGAATGGACTGTTATGTACTACATGTGCGGAGATGCGCATATGCAAGAATATATTCCATCACTTGTAGAAAACCTTTCAAATCTCGGTTCTAATGAAAAATTAAATATCGTTGCACTTGTAGATGAAAAAGGAGAGAACAATTCAGAACTAATTTATTTTTCAGAAAATAATGAGAAAATAAGATTAAATGAATTATACAATTGGCCAAACGAGGTAGATACAGGCAAACTAAACACCTTGGAGCTTTTCTGCACCCAAATGATGGAGTCATACCCTGCAGAAAATTATGCTTTTATTAACTTTATTTGTGGAGGAGTTAATTGGCAGAAATATTGTATAACAGAAAGCGGTGAAAAGAAAATTGTTACAATACCCGAATTTGCAAATTCTCTTGGAAATATTTACAAAAAGACCGGGTCTAAAATTGATGTTTTGTTTACATCGTGTGGGTATTCAATGTTTGAGATAGGATATGAATTATGCACAAATTTAGATTATTTAGTAGCAACACAGGATTGTTTCCCATATGAACATGTAGTTCCTTTATTTTTTGATTCGGTAAAAGAACTTAAAAACAATACATCTCTTTCTGTTGAGGAGTTTGCAAAAAAATCTCCTGAAAATTATGATCCTGTTACCTTTGTTTATAAAGACAGTTATGGCGATAAAAAGAAAAAATTAACAAATTTTTTTTATAATACGTCTTTAGAAAAAGTAAGATTTGTTAGACATCATTCTAATGTTGGAGTGTTAAATTTAAGCAAATTTGAAGAAATGAAAAACACTTTTGACGATCTCATATCTTTTTTACTTCTTAATATGAACGATGAAGAGGTGTTTTCTGGAGTAAAAAAATCAAGAGAAGATGTGCAGGAGTTAGCTAAATGTAGCCCAATTTCTCCATTTTTATATTCATTTTATGACAAATTCCCATTTGAATTTTTAGCATTTGATACATCTGTTGATTTATATGATTTGATAAGTCTTTTCAAAGACAATATAAAAAATACAGAGATAAAAAAGAAATGTAATTTAGTATTAGACAAAATAAATGAGTCAGTTTCATCGGTTTCAGGATGCAAAGATATCCAAACTAATGGTATAAACATCTATTTTCCTGACAGCAAATATATGTACAATAAAAACAAATACAAAGGGAAAATACCTATAAAATATGAAGAGCTCAAATTATCAGAAAATACTCTCTGGGACGAGTTTTTAAAAGATTTTTTATGGTAGAAAACTAAAAAAACACTGTGTTGATTCAAACCTTTTATGAGATACGATAAAAAGGAACTTCTCAAAGAAAAAGTTCAACATATTGACATAAAAAAAATAAACACAGTTTCTCTAATCGACAGTTATGACAAGATGGCTTTTCAATCCCGTAATCTTGCAAGAGCCTGTAAAATATTTGACAAAATGATTAAAGACAAAGACTGCACTATTTTTCTCTGTCTTGCAGGTTCTCTTGTTTCTGCAGGGCTCAAAAAAGTAATTATCGATCTTGTTAAAAACAACATGGTAGATGCAATAGTATCTACTGGCGCAATAGTAGTTGATCAGGATTTTTTTGAAGGGCTTGGTTTTTATCATTACAAAGGTTTTGTAAACGCTGATGACAATGAGCTTAGAGAGCTTATGATTGATAGAATTTATGACACTTTCATCGACGAGGAAGATTTGCGTGTATGTGATATGACCACTAAAGAAATTGCAGATTCAATGCCTGCCGGCGCTTATTCCTCCAGAGAGTTCATAAAAAAAATGGGCGAATATTTAGAAAAAAATGGCAAACAAGAATCTTTCGTTCATGAAGCATATAAAAAAGGTGTCCCAATATTTTGTCCTGCTTTTTCAGATAGTAGCGCTGGTTTCGGACTTGTCTTTCATCAAACAGAAAAAAAGGATAAAAGTATTTCAATAGATAGTGTAGCAGATTTCAGAGAGCTCACTCAGATAAAAGTAAAATCAAAAGACTCGGGTCTTTTGATGATTGGCGGAGGTGTGCCTAAGAACTTCATACAAGACACAGTTGTTGCAGCAGATATTCTTGGTGTTGATGCACCTATGCACAAATATGCAATTCAACTAACTGTTGCAGATGAGCGAGATGGTGCGCTATCTGGAAGTACTTTAAAAGAAGCAAATTCGTGGGGAAAGGTAGATAGTGGTCTTGAGCAGATGGTTTATGGAGAAGCAACGGTTATTTTTCCATTGCTTGCAAGTTATGCATATCATAAAAGAAATTGGGAAAAACGAAACGGAAAAAGGTTTAATTCAATTTTTTAATGCAAAATTTTATAATAAAATCATAAGATAACCTTTATTGTTTAGAGGGGTATTTAGTTGGATAACTGGAAAAACTCGGTTTTACTGGAGAGCGTGCTAAAAGCACTGTATACTGTAGCAAGTAGGAGAACTTCTGTTAAATCTGCAAGTGAGGCGATAGGATCGTCGATTAAGACCCTTGAAAATAAATATAGTTTTTTAAAATTTGTAAATGCAGGGGGGAAAGACATAACGCAAGGAGGTTTTGCTATAAATGTCTCTTCCAATGTAAACAAAGTAGATACCTCCCAGGTTGGAAAAGCAATTGAATCATTGATACGTGTTGTCTATAACGACATTGGAACTGAAGCGGGTTTGTATTTTATATCAGAGTTAAAAGAACATACTGGAGACGAGATAACAAAGATGATAAGCACCATGAACGTGGACCTTGACCAAGTACAACTTGAACAGCATTATGCATATCGAAGAACAGAGCATAAAAAGAAAATCGAAAAAATGGCCCGAACAGGAATGCTTGATGGTAAAAAACCAGATAATTTACTTGGTTACACGTGGGAAAGTGTCTCTAGTTGGAAGCACGAGCCTGGTAGTAAATATTGTACTCTTTATGACAAAGAAGGTAGAGTTGTAGATAGGCTAAATCTTGACCATATAATCAAAAACTATGTAGAAAAACTATCAGGTTACATTGATGTTGATCCAAGCGAAGTGGAAAGAGAAGTTGCAATTTATGAAAAAGAATACAAGCTTCTAAAGCTGATGCTTGAGCGCGATATGGATGCGGAAACCGCACAGCATATACTTGGCATTTCAACTGAAGAGCTTAACAGTATGATAAAAAAACTCTCACAGATGGAGATGCTTCAATTTGTAAGTTTTGATACAATTGAAATAACTGAGACAGGTATTGGTTATATCTCAAGAAAAGAAAAAGGCAATATTAAAAAATAATTTTTTTAAATTTTTTGCCTTCCTTTTTTCCTCTTTGGAGAAACTATTATTGACATTGCAAAAACAAGAGCAGATACAATTACAATAGAAGCACCTATCGGAAAATCAGATGTAAGAGAGAGATAATAACCAACCAGACAACTAACAATACCAATCACGGGTGAAAAAATAATGATTTTTTTGAAATCAAAAAAGAATTGGTAAGCAGTACTCGTTGGATTGATAATTAAGGCAAAAACCAAAAGACCACCCACAATCCTGAGAGAGAGCGATACTGCAAGCCCTGTAAAAAAGAGAACTGCAAAATAAAATATTTTTGTGTTAATACCACTTGCCTCGGCCATTTTTCTATGAAACATAACTGATGCTAGTTCCTTGTAAAAAACTACTACAAATATTACAAGTACAAACGACAATAAAGCCAATAATAAGACATCTGAGACACTTACGGACAAAATGCTACCCCAAAGTATCCTGAGAGCTTTTGCACTTGCAGACTGACCGGGAATGTAGTTTAAAAAGATGAATGCAAGGGCAATCATAAGTGAAAACAAAAAACCGATTACAATATTGCTCTCTAGCTTTGCTTTTTCTGCAATGGGGCCTAGTGCAAACGCTGTAATAAATGAAAACAAAAGAGCGCCAAGCATTGGATCAATCGAAAGCATAAGACCAAATGCGGCTCCTGCAAATGCTGCATGGCTCATGCAATAACCAATACTTGCAAGATTCATACGTACCACAAAAGTACCCATCGTAGAGCATACAAAACCAGCAAGAATTGCACCTATAATTGAGGTAAGTATGAGACCAAGAGGGAGTTCTATCATTTTTTACCTCCTTTTTTTAAAATGTTTTGTACCTCTTCTGATTCAAGTACTTCTTTTTTTGCTCCATCCCCCAGTATTTTACCCTTATCAATTACAAGTATTCTGTTGCATCTCTCGGGAATAAAAGAAAGATCGTGAGATACCATTAAAATTGTTAGATTATATTTTTCATGTAGTCTATTTAGAAGTGTTTCAATCTGATGACGTGAGGAGTAATCAAGATTTGACAGTGGTTCATCTAGAAGAAGTATATTTGGCTGCTGTACAAGAACACGCGCCATGAGGATTTTTTGAAATTCTCCTCCTGAAAGTTTGCCAACGGGTCTTTTGGCAAAATCAATCATTCCAACAAGCCCCATACTGTACCAGACTTTCTCCCAGTCTTTTTTTGTATGAAAACGAAAAAGACCAGTTTTGCCCGATAATCCCATCATAACAACATCTTTGCAGAGAAATGGTGCAAGTGAATCTATTTCAAAATTCTGTATCAAAAAACCAGTGTTCTTCCTTATAAAAGCCTTATTTTTAGATATTTCTTTTCCAAAAACATAGCCTTTTCCACCAGTATAAGAAAGTAGACCGTTTATAGTTTCAAGAAGAGTAGTCTTACCTGCACCATTAGGGCCAATAACACATATGAATTCTCCAGGATCAACTGATAGATTAATGTCTTGTATTACAGGGATTTTTTCCCCCTCATAAATTGTATTTATTTTCTTAAGTTCAATTATTTTATTCATAAAATCTCAAAGAGTTCTTCATCAGATTTATTATACGTGTCTTCAGAATACTGTAATATGTTTTCTCCTGTCACTGTTGTATCTATCTCCTTTCTTATCTCTGACTTTAAAATAATTGTTATTTTTTTGTTATCCTCTGAAATAAATTCTGCTTTTGCTGTATCATTATTTTCAACAGCTATTCTTCCTTTACCAAGTGTACAATTGCTGCTGAGTTGTATACCATCGATTATACAGGAGAGAGGCGGTGTAGTTCCAGTATAGACTTTTGCTCTTTTGCAGAATGGATCTGATCCTAATCTTTTGTTTGCAATTTTTCCCATTCTATATCCTATAACTGCATATGGGCCCAAATGTCCATGAAATCTTTCGATTTCTTTTAGTGTTTCATCCATATAATCATCACTTCTTTTTGTAAAGCATGTACATAACAAGAGAGAGTATTACAAAAACTACTGCGGCAAACAAAGAGATGTTTCTCTGCGTTTCAAGCCCACTTATTTGCCCTTGTAACGTACTTATTTCTCCTTGTTTGTATTCATAAGTTTCTATTCCCTTAATTAGTTGTTCTGTGTTGTATTCTATCATTTCAAGATATGTATCAGTTCCTGGTACTGCTTCTGGAAAGTTTGTAAAAATAACATGGCTTGCTCCAGATTCTGACGCAACGCTTCCTCCAAAATCGGTTCCACTTTGGAGATTATCTACAATCGCGTAAACCTCTTGACTTGTTGAAGCATTTATCACTGCCAATTGATCCTGTGCAGAGAGCATTTGAGGTGGACCGTAAGAATATGTAACATTTAGACCAAGCCACTCAAGAAAATCTTTTTGCCACCCCATACAAATTATCTTTGTATCGTTGTATCCCTTAGTTTGAACTGAGTTTTTGAGGGTTTCGGCCATCTCATCTATTTCTAAAAGATAGTTTTCTGCATTTGACTGTATTGTATCATTTTGTTCGACAAGTATAGTAGATAATGAACTTGCTAATTGTTCAACATATGAGTTTGCACCAGAAGGAATATTCCACTCCCCTAGGTCTTTACATTCTATGAGGCTATAGTTTTCATTATAATCAAGTAAATCTGAAAGCCAGTGCTCCATCTTTGAGTCACCAAAAGAGATTATGATATCTGCATCTGTAATTTTTCCTACATCGCTTGGAGTTGTATCATAATATGCTGGGCATACTCCTGCAGGCATTATATATTCAATTGTTACATTTTCTTTTACAAGATTAGACGCAAAATCTGCAAGAATTGAAGTAGTACATACAATTTTTAGTGTGTCTTCCTCTGCAGATACATTCGTTACGAAGCTTGAGATTAAAATCAGCGTCGCTATTAACAACATTATTTTTTTCATGGATATCACTTTTTTAAAATTCGTGACACGACAAAGAAATTGTTTTTATAAGTTTTTTGGTAGCAAAAAATTTATATTCGTGCTACGTTTACCTGTAAAACGTGCTACTATGACTGAAAAAATCACGAGATTTGGCGTAAGTATCGAACCCGATTTGCTAAAAAAATTTGACAAGATAATCAAAAAAGAAGGGTACAACAACAGAAGCGAAAAGATAAGGGATCTTATAAGAAAAAACATTATAACAGAAGAAACAACAAACCCCGATACGAAAGCAATTGGAACTCTTACTATGGTATATGATCATCATGTTGGCAGTCTAACTGATAGATTACTTGGTTTACAGCATGATCACACAAATGAAATACTTGTAACAACACATGTTCATATCGACCATGACAATTGTTTAGAAGTGCTAGTTTTAAAGGGTAAAACAGGAAATATCCAAAAACTTGCAGACAACATAAAGTCTCTCAAGGGGATAAAACATGGAGAATTAGTAATTACAAAGAATAAGATATAATTTTAAGAAAATCAGTATTCTTTAAATTCCTCTGGCTCATCATATATTATATCCGGAATTGCGTCCTGTACCTTTCCCACAAAAGGTTGTAATTTTGGATCTGTCGTCCACCTAACAAATGGGCTGTAACCATAGCACTTCATTGTTTGTTTGAACTGTAGAAAAGACGTTCTAATAGGCATTCTGTTCCAAAACATTTGTGTAGGATACATAAAGCCAAAAAGCCTAATATAAAACAATAACATCCATGGAAGTTTATCTCTGATTTCATTGAAACCAGATATATTGAAAATCGGTTTTTGTAAATCATAACGAGGCGGAGTTCCTTTTAGATAATCAAAAAACTCATAAGTTTCACTAGTAACATCAAATACAGGACCACCAAGCGTTTTGTTGATCAACTTAGAAATTACTTTTGCAATAGGTCCTTTGCTTCCATACTCACTAGGTTTCTGAAATCGTTGAAAACCATCAATAATTCCATCTTCCAAAAATATCCTTAACAGGTGTAAAAATTGGATTTTAAACATGCCCATAAGAATTGAGTGACTTCCGTTAATATATATTGTCTCTTTGCCTTCTTGCTCTATCTTAGTACTTGCGTTTTCATCGTTATAAACAAGTAAAGTTACAAAATTATCGATCCTAAATGGAAGGAATCTATCATACTGCGGAGTTATAATAGGAACGTTTAGTCTAAAAAGCCTTAGTGGAGCAAGTAAGAATAATCCTTTACCTTTTGTACTTATTTTAAGAAGACCTGTTTCCCAGTGGACTTCATCACTCTCGTTTTCCAGAGATTCTGTAAATATTTCGTCTGTTTTTGTTGGGTTTTCAATTTTAAGCATTGTACTAGCATTTACAGCACTGGAAAAAAAGGATACTGTCAATAGTATAGTTGTACAAAGCAAAACAAAGATTTTTTTATTTTTCATTTTTTTCCCTCCTTTTTAGTAAATAAACAAGAGAAACTATAACAATTGAAATAATAGCAATAAATACTATTAGGTAATTTTCTAAAAACGAAATAGGTTGTTTTTCATTTGGATAATTTGTTGCTCCAAAAGGACTATGACCTTTAAGATCAAAAGAACTTTCACTTCCCACAGGACCTACTTCTTCTTTCTGCCAATAATTATCATTACTGTAGTTTGTACCAGGGACAAAAACTCTTAAATCAGGATCGCCAAAATAAATTGTACTCTGCGATGTATCCCACCATAATTGAGATTCTGAAGTATCGCCATTTTTACCTCCTAAATAAAGGTTACCAACATGACTTAAGCCTTTAGTATAAGCTTCCCCAACTGTATCTCCAAGGACGATGTCTCGTGGTATTGATTGTTGCCAAACAGCGCCATATTGGGAGGTGCCCCAAGGGTTTTGTATCTGGAAAACAGTCCCATGTCTAATCAGCATCAAATGTAAGTATGTATTGGCTGTATCACACATTGTTGTAACAAATCCAGCAGAATGAAGATTTCCTAAGTTTTCCTCAATTTCTGCTGATGAATATCTGTAGTACTGAAATTTAGAATGAGCAATACTACCAACAACTCCATCTTTTAGGTTTTCGACATCAAATGGGTCGAAAAATGGAGTGATTTTATTTAAAACTGTTTTAACAGGTTTGTAACTTAAAACCCAATCAAGCGATGGAAATGAAAGCGGAGTTTTTATACCAGTATAAGGCAATGTCCCCGCAATATCTGCAGACATAGTATCAGGTTCCTCAGTAGAACCATAATACCATTCATATCCTCTCCAAGGGTTTTTTTCTTCAAATACACTTGCAGTAGGTTCTAGGCTATCAAAAACTTTCCTTAAGTTAAAACTTAGTCTGACTAATAACGAACCTATAAGAGTATTCCTTAAATCTAATATTTTTTTATGACCAAGAGCTATTTTTGCTGAATAAAAATTACGTTCTTCAAAACCTTTTTCAGGGTTCCAAAATAAAGAAGAGCCGCCATTCATGGTAGAACCATGAGAGCTGTGCACCCACAGAATAACTCCTTTGTTAAGATTTTCTACAACCGAATCCATATTTGTTGAAAAAGCACATGAATAACCACCTTTTCTCAAATAAAATGGAACAATACTTGACTCATCCATATCTGGATAAATATTTATAGCCTCTCCTGATGTTTTATCCATTTCAGTTGGATCGATGTTCTCACCCGTGGCATAAAAACCTGGAATGAGGCCATCAGCACCAACATATTTTTCATCATAATATTTGCTTGCTCTTTCGTTAAATCTATGCTGATACGAAACAAATGAACATAGAACAGGGAATTCAAACTCTTGCATCTCTTCTTTTCTTACCTTTTCATAATTATTCATGTTTATTTCCACAAGAGACTGTTTTGTACTTAAAAAACCCAACAAACTCGCGCGTTTTACGCTAGTATCTCTCTTACTTACACTGCCGTTTTCCAGCTCAATTAAACCAGTCAAAGCAGGATTTTGAAAGACCAAAGAAGGATAAAACATATTTCTTGAAATAGAATATGCTATGTCAACAGGCGAGCCGCAGAATCTTCCTGAATTAGCAACACCGGGGAAAATACGATCCCAACTAACCCCTATATCAAATTGATCTGCAACCGTTATTATCGTCTCTTTACCTTCTCTGTCAAAACCCAACTCTTGTAAAGCCTCATATATTTTTTCTCCAGTGCTTATCATCTCAGATGATGATGGATAACGGTGTTCTCGGTCATCTGAAAAGTGTTTCCAAAATTCATTATGATAAACAGCAGATGAAGAAAGTTTTGGATGATTTTCAAGTATTATCGGGGCCGATCCATGGTGTGCTGCAATATATGCAGCAGGTCCAATAAAAAGTGCTCCTTTCTTCTCACCATCAACTTTCAAAGTTTCATGATTCCAATAACTCCAAGGATTAGTAGTAGTAAAAATTACATCGTTTTGATCTGTTTTGCTTTGTATATATTTATAGATTTGTTCTACTGTCTTATATTCTGATTTTATTTTTGCTATTTCTTTTATTTTGTTAAAAGTAGAATCTGAAAGATGATTTCCAATATTTACAAGATAAATATTTTCAATACCTAGCTTATATAATACATCTGAAGTTTCTTTTGATAAATCGTCCTGTGACGTATAAATGAGGGGAGAGTTTAAAGTACTTGCAAGAATAGCCCCTTCAGTTGCAGAAGTAATAGAATCTAAAAAGCTGACAGAATCATATTTATCCCAGCTATATTTTATCTGAAAATTTACAGGTTCTTTAACATCATTCATAGAGAATATGGATATATAATAGCTAGTTTCCGGCGGACATTCCCCTAGGGAATCCAATGATATGATCTTTGACGTTTGACCCTCATCACAGGCAGCTGTATATATTACCTCCCCGGCTGGCCCAATTATAGAAAAACCAAGAGCTGCATCGGATGATTGCCATTCTAACTCAAATTGTGCATTTTTACACTCAGACCTGGGCTTTTCTGGTATTTCAATAGTTTCTATACAAGGGTATAAAGAAAGGTCAATGTTATATGTAAGAGTTTTTGAGAAAAGTGCTTTTAAAGGCTGACCTTGAGTTTTTAGTTTTTCAGTTGGCAAGTCAACTATTCCAACTTTCCAAGAACCTGGTTTATAAACATATGAATGGGTATATTTATGTCCAAGGGGACCAAAACCAAAGTCAGAAGAAGATTCGCTTTGAATCCATTCGTTATTTTTATTGTAATACAACTGGACAAGTGGGTCTCCAGAGGGATCTGCGGCTGAAAACATGCCTGCTTTAGACATAAATATTGCATCCCACCATAAATCTGCTTTAATGTATCCATATCCTTGTGGTATATTAAATTCTTCAAATTGAGGCTTTAAATAGTTTGTTCTATCTATCCTTATTGTATCTAGATACTTGATATCTTTTGCTGTAAAAATTCCATCAATTGTTCCAGAAATTGTTTCTTTTTCTCTTTCGTGGCCTATATCATCTATAACGGCAATAACTGCATCATCTGAATAGGACCATTCACTTAAAGCAATCTCATTTGCAATTGTACAGGGGTCTGTTGAGTCTATAAAGGTATATTGATCTGCAACCCATCTCTTAATATCCTTTTCGTCTGTATTAATTGCCACAATTTTATCAAATTCACCGTCGCATGATTCTTGCCAATCAGTCATGAAATAGTTAAGACCTTCACTTGAATCTAAAACAGGATCTTCAGAGTAACGTTCATCTTGATAAAACAAAAGAGGGTTTGAAAATAAAACGCCGCTTTCTTTAAAAACGGTTGTGGGTACTGCTGCTAAATAGGCATAGTCATCCAGATAACTTTCATCATCAAAACCGACAAAAGTTGTTTTCTTCAAAGGGATAACAGGTTTATATGATGGGCAACTGCCAATTCCCGATATATTTGTACCTGCAGATACATTTAAAACATTAAAACAGCACAATATAAATAAGAAAACTATCGAAAGAACAAATAATTTGTTTTTAGACACAGACCTGTTGTTCATTGCTATCTATTTATATATTATTTTATATAATATTAAAAGCTTATAGTACAATTTTCCTCATAAAATGATTTTGAGTTTATTAATAAAGCATGATTAGAGCAGATTATGAACAAAATGGGGGAGGAAATAATTCGCTAAAAACATCTATGGCTTTATCTACACCACGTGCAGTGCTTGAGTATGAATCATCAATATGTACTAAAAAACGACCGTAGGCCTCTGCAAGCACGCTCTTATCATATTTTATAATTAAGTCTAAAATCTCATCTAAATCATTAATTCTATAAATTACTTCAGAACCTCTATTCATAGAAATTAAAACATCTTCTTTAAGTAATTTTTTAATATGAAATGCTATAGTCGTACGATGCTTGTTTAAATGATATCCTATTTTAGAAGGGTGGTCTTTCCATTTTTGTGCAAATTCAATGATTCCTTTCTGAGAAGATGAAAAGTAAAGAATCAAGTATAATATTATACTCCTAGGGACGGGCTCTCTAAGTATACTTAATAGTTTTTTTTCATTTGCACTAATTTCTTCAGATATATAAAACCTCAAATAGCCTTTCTCAGATTTTTTTGATATAAATCCTTTTCTTTGAAGATAATTAAGATGATATTTCAATGTAGAAGAAGGCATATCCAGCTTTCTAGATATCTCTCTAAAGTGATAACCAGGGTTTTCTTTTATAAAATTATAAATCTCGTTTCTTGGTTTAATGTCTAATATTTTGTCTACAGTGCTTCTTCTTATCATAAATACCTGCTTTTGTTAGTCCACTAATTATAGTGTTGTATTGCAAATTATATAAATATATGGATATGTTTTATTCGACAAATAAACAAGAATAAAAAAGTATTATTTAACAGAATTGTTTAACTCTTCAACAAACTTTTTAACATCAACACCATGTACACTTGCAATGTCACTGAGTTTTTCATATGATGCTGCAATACAGCCGATACAGCCCATATTATATTTTTGAAAAACTGGGATTACCTCAGGGTGCTTTTCGATTACTTCGCGTATATTCATATCTTCTGTTATTTTTCCACATGACATTTCTAATTTCACCTTGATTTAACAATTGTTATTATCCAACTGTATATAGATAAACTATAAAAAAATATGGTGAGGAGAAAACCGGACGGAAAAGATTTCCGGGAGGAGAGGAAAAACACAGGATCTAAACTTATTTTGTGAGGGGACCGTCCGGGTGTTTTGGATACAAATCAACAAATGATAACCTTCATATTTAAACAAAAACAACAGGTTATTGAAAGTATTCATGCATCTGTTTATAGCGTTTTACATAAGATAGTAAAGAAAAAAGAGAGATTTGATTTATTGTGCCGGTGGATTACTTGGTGGTTGTGGCATACTAGCCATTGGTATTACTTCTTTTTCTTTCAAAAACAGCATTATCCCTGCAATAAGGGAGAATATTGCTGCCAATATCATCAAATACCAGGCATAGGATGGACCAGCTGACACTTCCACACCACTTTCACTTAAGCTATACCAAAATCCTATTTCCCCTGTTTGAGAACCATAAGAAGCCGCTTGTGACTCTACAAAGCTTGAAAAACCGGTCATAAAAACTATAACAGCAAGCAACGAAAAAACAGATACTGCCAATGCTAAAATTCTACCAATTTTCTGGAATTCTTCTTTATACATGCTTAAAACTATAAAAACTAAAGCAACTATAGCAGAAATAAGAGTAATAATTGTAAGAATAAGAGTATTACTAATAGCATCCAAGAAACTTGTATCCATACCTGCTGTTTCGTATTGTTCTTTAAGCTCTGATAGATCAATAGTTTGCTTCAAGGAAGCTCCCCCCATACCAGACGAAGATCCTTCCATCTTTGTTAAAAAAACATCTGCATTAGATTCACTTTCCATACTCATAAAACCCGTACCAGAATATTTCGAATGCACAGAGTACCAAGATCCAACAAGACCAACTGTGATAAACACAAGCGTCAAAACAGTAAAAATAGCACTTATCATTTTTTTGTTCATATGATACAAATAATGTAAGTAATATAAAAAAACGTCGAGAAAATAATCATGAAATAATCATATATCAAAGAGAACCTGCACATGACATGGCTTTTTCTTCCTAACTTCAAGTATATGGTAAGTTACAGCTTTAATTTCAGCACCTGCTTTATGCTTAGAAAAATCAAATTTTTCACCAAAAACAGTTGCAGTAAGCTTCTTATTATGATTTTTAAGATTTACCTTAAAAAACCCAAAGACTAGGTTTTTTGCACTATTAAGGTACAAAAGTTCTGAAAGCCAATCAACAAGCAATTGCTCAGAATCATCTGCTTCAAGTTCTATATTATATTGACCTACACTTTCAATTTTAGATTTATCTGTAATAATATCAAACATCGCATGGGCTGCATTTTCAAAACATTCTGAAAGACTATTCCCATTTGCTTTAACACCAACATCTGCGGTGTGATCGATTAACTCGTACTTTTGCATATAAATCGCCTTTAATGACAAAGATGTATAAAAGCTTAGATGTTAAAAACAATTTAAAGAGATAAACGATTATTTATTTAAATATATAATTTATACACTATAGCAGGAAGATAGGGATGAAGGAGAAAATACTAATAGTAGATGATGAACCAGATGTACTTGACTCTCTTAAAATGGTTTTAGAAGCACAGAATTATGATGTGGATATCGCAAGTAACGGTGCAGAATGTTTAGAAAAGCTTGAGAGCGGTTTTAAAGGGATAATACTGCTAGATCTCATGATGCCTGTAATGGATGGATGGGATACAATAAAACAAATAATTGAAAAAGGTTACATGAAAGACGTTGCAATAGAGATAATAAGTGCTTTTGGTACAAGAGAGAATAAAAGAATGGGTACACTTGAGCCTTACATATATGACTACCTTTCAAAACCTCTTGACATAAAAGAACTTGTTGAAAGTGTCAAAAAATGTAATGCATATCTTTTTGCAAAAGATAAGGAAAAAAGTATTTAGAATTCTAAATAACTAAGACTTCTTAACTGCTGCAAGAATAAAAACAATCTCTGATCAATTTCTTCTTCGTCAGGAAATTCTTTTTCTACAAGATGAAGTATTTCTTCAACTGTTTTTAAACCGTCGCAGTTCTGCCATACAATACTTCCCAGCTTGTCAAGATTGGCTGTAAAACAGTTATCTTTTTTTATAACTTTACAAAAAGATTTACCGAAGTCTGTTTTAAACTTCGGCACTTTAATTTCAACTAAACCATCGTCTTTTAACTCCCATTTCATATCAGCCCTTTTAGGCCGATATGTTAGGAATTCTTCAACTGTTGGAAGTGTTGGTGTCTGCTTCTCTGGTTTATTCTTTTTTAGCAAATATCTCCCTCAGTGGGATATAAGCCAGCAGCATTGCAATGAATAACCAGACCAAGATGGCTGGTAGTATCGGTGGATATGTGAATATCGAAAGATCTATTCCACCGATAATTAAGAATGCAACTACGACACCCATGAGTGCCTCACCGGCTATGAGCCCCGCGGTGAGAAGTAAACCTGTTCTTATAATCTTTTCCTTTGGTTTAACATCAGTCTGTTTAATCGCAAGCTCCCAATCAGAAATTTCTTCTTCCTTGGCACTTCCATATTTCTTCTCTATAGCTTTATTTGTGAAATGTCTTACAATTCCGCCAGCAAAAATAGGTATGCTAAGTGTGAAAGGCAGATAAATTCCTATTGCAACTGGAAGTACGGGTAAGTCTATGAGTATTAATACAAATGCAAGGACTGCACCTGCAAGAACAAATGGCCAAACCATTCCGCCTCCAAGAACACCTTTTACAATTCCTGCCATTAAAAATGACTGAGGTGCTGGAAGGTTTGTGCTTCCTATATGATATGCCTGATCCAGTGCTTGAACAACAAGTGCAAGAATTGGTGCTGCTGCAAGAACGCCTATTATCTCTGCTAATTGCTGATTTTTAGGCGTAGCTCCAATCATTTGACCACAAGTCATAGATTGCAGCACATCTCCAGAAATTGCTGCAGCACAACAAATGACTGCTGCAATAAGAATTGCAACGCCGTATGCTCCAACGTCTCCTGAAAGACCAAATCCAAGTAAAATAAGTGATGTTATTAGTAGTACTGACACAGTTACTCCTGAGATAGGATTGTTGCTGCTACCTAGAAGTCCTGCCATGTATCCCGCAATAGCACTTGCGATAAAAGCAAAAAGTATTGCAAATACAGCCATTATTCCTGATATTGCCCATTGGCTTGATATATAACCATATAATATGAACACGGGTATCGTAAGAGCACCAATTGCAAGGAAAACAAATTTAAAGTTAAGATCTTGGTCGGTACGTTTTTTAGCAGATACTTCTCCACCTTTAAGACCTACTACTGCCTCACGTATTCCTTCTGCAAGGTTTGATCTAAGTTTGAATATTGTATAAAGACCGCCTACAACCATCGCACCAACTCCAATGTATCTTATGTAGTCCCCCCATATTTGGAAGAAACCCCATATCTGAGATCCGAGTTCAAGGTTACCTGCGCCAAGTCCCATCACATCCTTTACTACTTCAGGATTTGAAACATCAGGTGTTGGAAGGCCTGTTGCAAGTGCGATAAGAGGTGCTAAGATAACCCATCCAATTAGACCCCCTACTAAAATAAAAGATGCTATTTTTGGACCTATAATCCATCCTACACCAAGCAGTGCAGGGCTTGTTGCAGTACCTCCATATAATACTGCGTCTTTTTCTCCACCGCCGATGTTATATTTACCGATGTTTATTAGGCCATGTACTTGACCTGCGAAAGTTTTAACTCCTACTTGTCCAAATTTAAAAAGTGCTGCTGCGACAACACCAATCATAAGCCAAATTCCGCTTACACCACTTCCGCCTTTTGAGTCTGTTGCTTTTGCTCCACCAACTGTTGTAGTAAGTACTGCAGCAACTGCAACACCTTCAGGGAAGGGTAAATCAGTTTTTGTTATAAGCGCACGTCTGAGAGGTATCATCCACAAAACGCCTAAAATACCACCCAATAGTGCAATGATAGTAGTCTCTAAATATTGAATCTCTGACCAAGTTCCAAGAAGAACAAGTGCAGGGATTGTAAATATTACTCCTGCTGCAAGAGCTTCTCCTGCGGCAGCTCCCATCATTCCTATATTTACTTCGAGAATTGTTCCTTTAAATGGCTTTAGAAGTGCGAAAGCCATAACTGCCCCAGGAATAACAGCTGAGACTGTCATACCTGCGTAAAGCCCAAGATATGCATTTGCAGATCCAAGGATTACAGCAAGTATTGCTCCTACTAAAACTGCTTTTAGTGTAAGTTCAGGTATTTTCTTTGATTCGGGTATAAATGATTTAAAATTTTCACGTGACATATTGCTTAACTCCCTAGTTTATTAATATATTTCATTATTTATATATTATTCGGTTTAAATAACCGTATATACTTGTGTTTTATTAAAATTCCAATATAAAATAATTGTATATTAATATTACTGAAGGTCAACAGAGTATCTTAAAATACCTGCTACACCATTAAAAGCAGAGTATAGAGAGTCGCCTTCTTCAGAGTCTGTAGAAATAATTTCAACTTTTGCACTAGTGTTTTCAGCCAAATCGGAAAGTTCATCAATGAGATCTGTTTTTTCTTCGATTTCCATTTGAGTAGGTGTATCACACTTAGAACACTCAGGAGCCTCATACTCCTCTAAGTCATCTTCAGTAACTGTTCTATATTCGCAATAGTCACATGTAGGACATACAAGCTTGATGCGGTATCTCCTTAAATTCTCTGAAAGAAGAAGTGTATCAATTATACCCATCTCAAGGGCTTTGCGAACTTGAAGTTCCCCATAAACTGCAAGCCCCCCTTCTGTTTTTGTAACTTCTTTAAGAAAACGCTTCATAAGTTTCTTTTCGGAAGAAACTTTCAAATCAGTCATAGTTTCAGATGCGGCTGAAACAAGCTCTCTGAGGCCAAACTCATCTGTATAACCTGTATCAAAAGTATCAACTATCTTGTCTTGAACTTCATAGTGAAGATAGTTCTCCTCAACAAAATACTGCTTTGTAGGACCAGGACCTCCAACAAGAATACCTTGAATATTTTCCTCCTGTTGAAAAATTTCACTTGCCTCTTCACCACACTTGACAAACCATTCGTGAGCGGCGATTTCAGTAAGCCTCTCAAAACGTCGTTGACTCTGACCACCACGCCCATGTTTTCCAGGAACCTGAGAAGTCATATACTTGAGCATATCTACGCGATTTCCCTTAAGTATCCCAATTGTACATTCGCGTCTATCAATAAGCAACAAGCCGTATATCTCTTTCTCAGAAAGCATAGATTCGAGCTGGTCAAGATAAAACTCAGAGTCACATCTATACAAGAAGGTATTTATCTTTTGAGGTGGCTCTATAACATAGGCAACCATTTCAGTCTGATCTGCGCCAACACTCTTGTGACCCACAAAAAATACTAGGCCATTTTCAGGCGGCTGTTTAAAGTTTTTAAGCCGACTCATAATAGACTCAATTGCAGAAAGAACATTTTTACGAGTCTGTTTAGATTTTATATTCTGGGATTGAGAAAGCTCATTTTTAAGATAAGAGTTAACATCATGAATTTGTTTGTCGGATGGAATATAAAGAGATATAAGCTCAGTGTGACGACCTCTACATGCTTTAAGCTCTTCAAGCTTTCGTTTAAGATCGTATTTCTGTCTCTGAGTCATCTCAGCCATATATTTTTTTCACCTTTTTCAAATCACAATAATATCAAACATATAAGCAAAAACCTTTATAAGCATTCGTCAAAGTTGTACGTTTTCACCAGTTGTGGGAGTGAAAACCTCTGCAAATTCTTTAAGAGGATCTACAAGTGCCTCGCGATTATCACTATGCATTAAAACTATTTTCTCAGGGTTACATTTTTTTGCAAAATCAATGAGTTCGCTATGGCCTGCATGAGCTGAGAAATCAAAATAATCTACTTCACATACTACTTTTTCTTTGACACCATAAAAATCCAGCATGCCTTTATCAACAAGAAGTCTTGCATTACTGTCAGGCACCTGATAGCCTGTAAGAATTACAGCGCTTTTTTTGTCATCTTTTAACTTGTTCATATAATGAAGAACGGGACCTCCATCCATCATACCGCTTGATGTAAGTATTACATCTGCCTTGTCTACAGCAAGTTTTCTACCGTGATCTGAGTGAATAAAGTTTAGTTTGTTTACTGCTTTTTTAAGGTTTTCAGGGGATTTTAAAAATCTAGGGTATTTCAAAAATATCTTTGAAACTTTTCTACCCATACCATCAAACCAAATGTTGTATCCAGATTTTCTAAGTACGAGTGCAAGTTCTTGAGAACGAGATACAGCAAAAGCAGGCATAATGGCTTTTCCGCCCCTTGTAACTACCTCATCAATTCTATCGAGAAGCTCTCGCTCTATTTCCTCTCTTTTCTTTGGATGATCTCTACCTGCATATGTTCCCTCAAGAAATAATATATCACAATCAACAGGTTTGTTACCCTTTACAATCCTTGTATCATTTGTGTTGAAGTCGCCTGTGAAAAGAATTTTTTTGTCACCTACTATTTCAAACATGAGTGAGCCGGGTATGTGTCCTGCATCATGAAATTTAATCTCGTGATTTTTGCCAATGTTTTTTGTTTGTTTGGGTGCAACAGGAATTACGCTGTGTTTTGCTTCTTTTATATTTCCATTTGTATACGGTGTAGCATATCCTTCGCTTTTTGCAATTTTGATAGAGTCTTTATGTAAAAGATTCGAAATTTCTCCAGTAAGCTTTGTAGTCATTATATTCTGATCCGAGTTTTGAAACAACCATGGAATCATCCCAGAATGATCTAGATGAGAATGAGTAAGTAAAACCATGTCTACTGGTGGTGGCTGCATTGGATAGCTTGGTGGTTTTCCGGGACTCATGCCATACTCAAACAAGAGTTTGATATCACCTGTTTCAAGCACCATTGCAAGACGTCCGACTTCTTCTACGCCTCCAAGAAATTGAAAGTTTATCGAATTGTTCATCATTGACCTTACCGTCTGGGAAAAGAATGTCTATTGTTAAATCTTTGGGAAAAAGCCTGTTTAAAACAATTTTATTATATAATGAAATTATATAGGGGGATGAGAGGAAGATAGAACTATGTCTGAAATCCTTAAACTAAGAGCTCGTGAAGTACTTGATTCAAGAGGAAACCCAACCGTTGAAGTAGATGTAGTAACAGACGAAGGGGTTTTTCGTGCAATGACGCCAAGTGGCGCAAGTGCAGGTCAACACGAGGCACTAGAACTACGCGATGAAGATAAATCTCGTTATATGGGAAAAGGTGTCTTGAAAGCAGTAAAAAATGTTAATAAAACAATTGCTCCAAAGCTTTTGGGTTTAGATCCTATCTCTCAGGAAACAATAGATAACATCATGCTCAAAATCGACGGGACAGATAACAAAGACACGCTTGGCGCAAATGCAATTCTTCCTGTAAGCATGGCAGTCTGCAAAGCGGGAGCTGCCTCAAAAGGACTTGCTTTATTCGAATATGTTGGCGAGCTGTTTGGCGTTATCCCACATATGCTACCTGTTCCAATGTGCAATGTGATAAACGGCGGAAAACATGCAGGACAAGAAAACTCAATTCAGGAACACATGCTTATGCCAACTGGTGCAAAGAATTTTTCTGAAGGAATTCAAATGATATCTGAATCGTATCATCATCTTGCAAAACTTTTGAAAGAAAAATTTGGTGCAGGAGGTGCTCTCATTGGAGATGAAGGTGGTTTTGCACCAGCACAAATGAATGTTGTAGACGATAGGCTGGATTTAATGTTAAAAGCGGTTGAAAATGCAGGATATGAAGGAATGATGAAAATTGCAATGGATCCTGCAAGCAGCGAATTTTTCTATGATGGAACCTACAAAATCGGCAAGAAATCTTTTTCCGGAGGAGAAATGGTCGATTTCTATGTAGACCTTTGTAAAAAATACCCAATAGTAAGCATAGAAGATGGTCTTGCAGAAGATGACTGGGATTCATGGGTTGAAATGACAAAGAAGCTTGGAACCGAAGTTCAAATTGTAGGAGATGATTTATTCGTTACAAATACAAAGAGGATTCAAAAAGGAATAGAGCTTGGTGCTGCAAACTCAGTTCTAATAAAGCTCAATCAGATAGGTTCTGTGACAGAAACACTAAACGCAATCAAAATGGCACATGACCAAGGCTGGACTGCCGTTGTGTCCCACAGGAGCGGTGAGACAGAAGACAGTTTTATTGCAGACCTTGTAGTAGGAACCAGTGCAGGACAAATAAAAACAGGAGCTCCAGCAAGATCTGATAGAAATGCAAAATACAATCAGCTACTTAGAATAGAAGAAGAGCTAGGGGATGAAGCAGAATACCCCGGCATCGACTTCAGATTAGATCATTTAGCATAAACATTATTATACCTTTTTTTATACCAATCTCGTGGGGTTTTAGTTTATGAAAGTATTAATTTCAGATAAAATGGCAGAAGAAGCAATTCAGGTTTTAAAAGATGCAGGTCATGAAATAACATATGAAGAATACGATGCAGAGGCTCTTCTAAAAGAAATTCCAAAATATGATGCTCTTATGGTTAGAAGTAGAACCAAGGCTATAAAGGAAGTAGTAGAAGCAGGTGCAAAAGGAAACTTGAAAGTAATCGGTCGTGCAGGAATCGGAGTTGACAACATAGATATTCAAACAGCTGGAAAACTAGGCATTCCTGTCGTAAACAGCCCAACAGGTGCGACCGCAAGCGTTGCAGAACTGGCCATAGGACATATGCTTGCTCTTTCACGTCATATATCACGTGCCGATAAAACAATGAAAAAAGGTGAATGGGCAAAAAAGAAGCTCAAAGGCGTAGAACTTGGAGGGAAAACACTAGGTCTAATTGGCACAGGAAATATCGGAAAACATACTGCAAAACTTGCACAATGCTTTGGAATGAAAGTAATAGGTTATGACCCATTTATTTCAAAAGAAGATATGGCAAAAGACAACATAGAAAAAGTTGAAGGAATAGCAGATATAATGGAGAAATCAGACTACATTAGTCTTCATATACCTCATATCGATGCAACACACCATATTGTCAACAAAGAAATGATTTCAAAGATGAAAACATCAGCATATATCATTAATTGTGCCCGTGGTGGGACAGTTGACGAAAAAGCACTTTATGATGCATTGAAGGAGGGTGACATTGCAGGTGCCGCTCTTGACGTATTTGAATCAGAACCACCAAAAGAAAACTTATTTTCAGAGCTTGATAATGTTGTAATGACGCCACATATTGGTGCAAACACAAAAGAAGGGCAAATAAAAGCAGGGACAGTCTGCGCCGCACAAATAAATAAGGTTTTAAATGGAGAAAAACCAGATTATTGCGTAAACAAGAAGTTTCTGTAAACTTCTTATCTAATTATTTTTTAGAAAAAGATTTTAAACCTAGTTTAGAGCCTATTGTTCTAAACAGATCAGTGTCTTCTTTATCTAAACTTTTTGTGGCTATCAAAGATAAAAATATAAAAACATAGCAGAGTCCAAAAAAAACTACTACTAAAGGAATACTGTAATCAATAAATCTTGATGTTAGAGCATAAAAAGGTATCATTATTAGTAAAAGTAGAAAAGTAGGTTTTAACAAATTTTTACTTAAAGGCTGCAGTTTTATCTCAGAATAAATCTTAGCACTCATAACAAGATAAGCAATTAAAAATGAAATGAAACTTGCGAAAACTGCACCAAAAACACCATATTGTGGTATCAACAAAAAATCCAAAGCAACATTTACCGATATTGCAACTATATAAGAGTAAAATATGAATTTTGTTTTTCCAATGACAAGTAGATTTTGATTGTTTAAACCTAATAGGTTAAGAAGTATTGCACCAAGACATGATAATTTAAATGCATTTGCTACAGTAAGGTAAGAAGCACCAAAAAGAAACAATATAATTTCCTCTGAGAAAAGGAAGAATATCAAGAAAATAGGCAAGGTAATTAAAAAAAGCCATTTTACAAGAATTGAGAAATTTCTTCCCATCTCCTGGATTTTTTGTTTAGAATATAAGACAGTTATAACTGGAACATATATAACAACCATAGCTCCAAGAGGCGAAGAAATAGCCTGAGATGTTGGTACAATAGCATTATATAATGCTACCTCTGAGACATTTTTTATACCACCCAACAGTAGAGTGTCAACAAAGTTTGAAACAAAAGCTGTTGCTGCAACTCCAAACAAAGGAAGGGAAAAAATAACTAAGGTCTTTATTGTTGTTTTATCAAAATATTTAAGCTTAGAAATTCGGCTTAAATCTAATTTTTTGTTAATCGAACAGATAAGAAGAATACAAGCAACTACTATAGAAATCACATATGCATAAAATACAGTTAAAAATGAAAAACCGAGATAGATTATGAAAAGAAGGAAAGCAAAAAACAAAAGATCTCTCAGAATACTATAGAATATGCCCGGACTTACCATGTCATATCCTTGAAAAATAGTTACAACAAAATTATTAATCTTTAAAGCAGGTATAGAAATAGAAATAATCTTAATAGGCATTATTAGAAGAGGTTCATTGAATATTTCTAATGAAATAAACTCTGATAAAAAAAACAAAGCTATACTTGCAATTATACCTAAAAAAACAAAAACAAAGCTTGTGGAAGTAATTATTTTCGATATTTCTTTAACATCTTTCTTACCCCTGTTATAAGCAATATTTCGAACAATACCTTTTCTCAAACCAAGAGAGCTAAGAGTAAGAAATAAGGCAGGGATGGTCAAAGACAAAACATAAGTTCCATATTCAGCTTGCGTCCAGTTTCTTATAAGAAGCAATCGTGTCAGGTAGAGCAATATAGAACCGATACTTGTGCCTAAAAAAACAATTACTGTGCTTTTTGCTACTTTTTTTAAAGGGCTATTGAATCCGGAAAAATTATTTGTTGTAGTATCAATAGCCATTCATTCTCACCTTAAGTAAATATTACAATGCATCCATATCACACTAAATATTAACACACCACTTTAACTGATTTGTATTAAATAATAGTTCTTCAATGTTTTTAAAATAGAAAAGTTGGCTTAAAGAAAAGAGACCTCATAAAAAACTTTAACAATACATATTGCTTATTATTACATGAATGAAGAATCTTAACAAAATCGTAGATAAAATCGAAAAAAGCATAGATGACAAAGATAAAACACGAGAAAAAGCACTGAGAAATTCCAGAGAAATAATCATTAACTGTCGAAAAGCAATACAAAGCATACATCAAGAGCAAATGAAAAAAGCAAAAAACAACATTGATACAGCATCAGAAACGCTAAAGGAATTATACAAAGTTACAAAGAACTACCCGGAACTTTATCATGCAGGTTTTGTTGAAAACGCAGCACAAGAACTTGTAGAGGCAAACTGTTTTTTAAATATAACAAAAGGAGAGGATTTACCAGACCCAGATGATATGAACACAACATACAGTTCATATCTTATGGGACTTTGCGATCTTGTAGGAGAACTACGCAGAACGGCACTCGACTCAATTAGAAAAGGAAAATCAAAAAAAGCAGATACATGTCTTGATATGATGGAAGAAATATATGATGTGATAATACGATTTGATTATCCCGCTGGCCTCATACCAATCAAAAAGAAACAAGACATGGTAAGAGGAATGATAGAAAAAACTAGAGGAGAGCTTGCTGTTGCAAGCTGCGAGAGAAGAATTGAATACAGAACAAATGAGTTTCAAGGTATGCTAGATACTGTAGGTAATTCAAACAAAAAGAGTCAAAAAAATAAAAAAAATGATAAAGAAGATTTAGACATAGACAAAATTTGGTAAAAAACCAAAAAGGCTGGATTTTTTAGATTTTCTCCAATAAACAAACGATATGTTTATAAAAGCCCTTTATATACTGCAGCCTGGACAGGCTAGTATAATATGACAACAATAAAAATTGAAAACATTGTTGCGTATGCAAAAATTTCTGAGTTACTTGACATAGAACTTATAGCAGAAAAGATACCTAACTCAAGCTACAACCCAGATGAATACAATGGCGTATCAATAAAATTCGATGATTTAAAGATAGCAGTGATAGTACTTTCGAACGGAAAAGTAGTATGCACAGGTGCAAAAAAATTACAAGACGCTGAATCAACACTTAAAAAAGTAATAAAACAAATAAAAGACATCGGATTTGAACTGCAAAAAGGCTACAAGATAGAAATAGAAAATGTCATCGCATCAACCGATCTTAAAAAAGAACTGCATCTAGCAAGCATAGCAAATGCATTAGTACTACAAAATGTTAAATATGAACCAGAAGAATTTCCTGGCTTGATATACAAAATGGAAGAACTTTGCACCATGGTTCTCCTATTTAGCTCAGGTAAAATAGTCTGTACAGGTGCAAAAAGTATAGATGATGCTAAAAAGTCAATGAAGACGATGGACGAAAAACTAGCATCAATAGGAGTCTTATAAAAAATAATAGGGAGGAAAAAATATTATGCCAGAAGTAATAGTAGAAAATATTGTTGCATCTACATCTTTTGCAGATAAGCTAGATTTAGATGTAATAGCTCAATCACTTGAGGAAGCAGAGTACGAACCAGAACAATTTCCAGGTTTAGTCTACAGGCTAAGCGATCCAAAGACTGCAACCCTTCTTTTCAGAAGTGGAAAAGCAAATTGTACTGGTGCAAAAAACGTTGAAGATGTAAAAAGAACAGTAGACATTATTGCAGAAAAACTCAGAAAACTTAACGTAGAAGTCTACAAAGACTTAAAAATTGTTATACAAAACATTGTAGCAATAAGTGACCTTGGAACAGAATTAAACTTAAATGAGGTTGCAATGGGTCTTGGTCTGGAAAACGTTGAATATGAACCAGAACAATTCCCTGGACTTGTATACAGAATCCGCGAGCCAAAAGTTGCAATGCTGCTGTTTGGTTCAGGAAAAATAGTATGCACCGGCGCTCGTCAAACAGAGGATGTTTCAAAAGCAGTAAAGAAACTCTCTGAAGAGCTTGACTCGCTTGATCTTATCAAAAAATAAGGTCAAAAATTTCTTTTTTTTATTTTTTAGAATTATTTGAAGCCATAATAACAGCCTGTACAGCAGCCATCGCAGCTGCAGTTTTAGGTGTTGATGATTGAGCTTTTGAATTTTTTACATGCTCAACCACCTGATCAAGTATTTTGTATCTCGGAATAAAACTTGTATCATATTTTCCTTGCACAAATTCTTTGTTATCCATTACAACTTGATGGAAAGGAATATTATGTCTAACGCCACCTATTTGAAATTCCCAAAGAGCTCTTTTAGTCCTATCAATGCATCTTTTCCTGTCCTCTGCATAAACAATTAGCTTTGCAATCATTGAATCATAGAATGGAGGGATTGTAAATCCTTGATAAACACCAGAATCTATTCTAATACCCGGCCCACTTGGCTCTGCGTAGCGTATGATTTTGCTTGGTGCGGGCATAAAGTTATTTAGCGGGTCCTCTGCATTTATTCTGCATTCAATTGCATGCCCTCTAGGATGAATATCCTCTTGGCTATATTGTAGATCCTCACCGGATGCTACATGAAGCATTTCACGTGCGAGATCTACACCAGTTGTAGCTTCAGTTATCGGATGCTCTACTTGCAGACGAGTATTCATCTCTAAAAAGTAGTAGTTTCCATCTTTAAACATAAACTCACAAGTACCAGCATTATAGTATCCTGCAGTTTTTGCCGCAAGAACTGCTTGTTCTCCTATTTCTTCACGAAGCTCTGGTGTGAGTGCACATGAAGGTGTTTCTTCAATCAGTTTCTGATGACGCCTCTGAACGCTACACTCGCGCTCATATAGATGAATTATATGTCCATTCTTGTCTCCTATCACTTGGTACTCTATATGACGTGGATCAGGAATGAATTTTTCAATGAAAACTGCGTCATCACCGAAGCTATTTTTTGCAAGTTGCTTTACAGATGCAAGTGCTTTTTCCATCTGTTTTTCATCTTCGACCATTTGAATTCCTATACCGCCACCGCCAGCGCTTGCTTTAAGCATAACTGGATAACCTATTTCATGGGCGATATCTTTTGCTTTCTCATGATCAGAGATTGCTTCAGTAACACCGGGAACAACGCTTACTCCTGCTTTAATCATTGATTTTTTAGAGTCGATTTTTGAACACATCAACTCCATTGATTTTACAGGAGGGCCTATGAACTCTATTCCGTTCTTATGGCACATACTTGCAAATTCTGCATTTTCTGCCATAAAACCATAACCCGGATGAATTCCCTCAGCCTTTGCCTTTAATGCTACATCAATTATTTTTTCTTTATTTAGATAACTCTGACTTGCAGGTCCTGGCCCGATGTTGTATTTTTCATCTGCATATTTTACAAAAAGTGCTTTGGCATCTGCATCAGAGTACACTGCAACGGTTGAAACGCCTAGTTCTTTGCAGGCTCTCATTATACGAACCGCGATTTCTCCACGGTTTGCTATGAGTACTTTATTAAGCATCATTATACCTCAAATATCTCTTTTATAGTACTTGCATTATAAGGTCGCCGCTTGCAACTGCGTCGCCTTCCTTTATAAATATATCTTTTACTTCGCCTTCAGATTCTGACTTGATCTCTTGTTCCATCTTCATTGCTTCGATGGTTGCAATTACATCACCTGATTTTACCTTGTCACCAACTTTGACTTTTAAGGAGAGAATAGTTCCTTGCATGTTTGATTTGACTCCGCCTTCGACATCTTTTGGTTTTCCACCAGCAGAGCTGTCTCCTGCACCTGCTACTAAAAACCCACCAGTTGGGTTTACTTTGACTTCGAAAGGTTCACCGTCGACTTCTACTTCAAACTCGGTTGGAATTTGTGCAGGGCCACTACGTTCCTCTGGTGGTTGTGTTTCAAGCCACATTTCTTTTACGTCAGGGAAACTCTGTTTTACCATACCACGTGTTAATTTATGATCAAGTGGAAGTGGCAATTCATCAGATGTGAATTCTGCTTGTGCTTGTCCTTTTAAGAACTTAAGACCTACTTGTGGGTAGATTGCATAAGTCATAATGTTTTCATCAGTGATTTTTACATCGCTGTGTTCTTTAAGCTCTGATTTTCTCTTCTCCCACATTGGTTTGAGAAGATCTGCTGGTCTGCAGTCAATTACTTCATCTTTCCATTTTGGCCCTAATACCGTTTTCATGATTTCAGGTTTGATTGGTGCTGGTGGTTTTCCATACATTCCTTTACAGTAATCCTTGGTTTCTTTGGTAATTACTTTGTATCTGCCATGAAGAACGTTCATTACAGCTTGAACTCCCACAACTTGACTGGTTGGTGTTACAAGTGGAGGATATCCAAGTTCCTCTCTGACTTTTGCTGTTTCTGCCAGTATTTCTTGGTATTTGTCTCCTGCACCTTGCTCTTCTAATTGGAAAATAAGGTTTGAAAGCATTCCACCAGGCACTTGATGAAGTGTTACCGCTGGATCTACTTTGAGTGCATTGAATCTGTGAAGATGTCTGTATTTATCCCATATTTCTAGGAAGTATTTGCGAATCTCAATAAGAAGCTCCAAGTCATATCCTGTGTCATATTTTGTATCCTTTAAAGCTGCAACAACGCTTTCTGTTGCAGGGGCTGCCGTTCCACCAGATATTGGGGACATTGCAGTATCAAGAATATCTACCCCAGCATCAGCTGCTGCCTGGTATGCCATGCCAGTCATACCACTTGTGCAGTGGCTGTGAAGATCTATTGGTTGTTTTATTCCTGCATCTTTTACTCCTTTGATGATATCATATGCACGTTTTGGAGAGATCATACCTGCCATATCTTTGATACAAAGACTGTCTGCACCCATTTTTGAAAGTGTTTTGAATTTTTCAACGAAATAATCTACGGTGTGAACAGGTGAAATAGTATAGCTTAAACATGCTTGTACATGTCCACCGTTTTCTTTTACTGCTTTCATTGGTACTTCCATATTACGAATATCATTTAATGCATCGAAAATTCTGAAATTATCAACACCATTCTTTTTGGCGAGGAATATAAATCTTTTAACGATGTCGTCTGGAAAATTCCAGTATGCGACAATGTTCATCGCACGCTCAAGCATCTGCATTGGCGTGTTTGGCATTGCTTTTTTAAGTTCTCTAATCCTTTCCCATGGGCATTGATTAAGGTATCTGATTGGAACATCAAATGTTGCTCCGCCCCATACTTCCATTGAAAAATATCCTACTTCATCTAATTTTGAAGCGATTGGAAGCATGTCTTCTGTTCTCATTCTTGTTGCAAGCATAGACTGGTGTGCATCTCTAAATATCATCTCGTGCAGTTGTACCATATATCTTTCCTCCAATTCCTTTGGATTCTTTTTTTATTTTTAAGTTAAATTATTATATCTTAAGATGTGGAATGGTATCTGGTTCTCCTATTTAAGAATATAGCATAAATGTCGTATGTTCTCTCAAAAATTTTTTAAACAAGTTCCTCTTTATTAGGCTAAGTTTGACAGAGGTGTCTGTAAAATTGAAAGTTGACGGAAAAATCATTTTAATTGTGTCTTTGATACTGTTAGTTTCACCAATAGCATCGACACAAGTAACCGCAGAGATTATTGCGGGAGAAATTTACGAAAATATTGATCCTGTGTTGTATCGCAATGTAACAGTCTATGCTCCAGCTGTCGCAAGTACCAGTGAAGGTTATGTAGGAGTAATATCAACCATCACTGTTACTATACAAAACAAGGGTAGTGGACGAGTATTTGTAGATACTCTCCCACTTACACAAGTAGATATGCAGGGGTCAGCTAGACTTGCTGTAAAGGTTGCAAGTGCTCTTGTTCAGAACGACAATAATTCAAATGTTGATCCTTCATCTTATGATTATTTCTTTGTGGTAAGAACTGATGCACCTATAATTGGAGGACCTAGTGCTGGTGCTATTATGACTGTTGCAACAGTTGGACTGCTCATGAATAGATCTTTAGACACGCAGACAGTCATGACCGGCATGATTAATCCCGATGGTAGTATCGGTCCTGTCGGAGGTATACCTCAAAAAATCGATGCAGCGTGGAGTGTCGGGGCCAAACGTTTTCTTATACCAAATGGCCAAGGAACATATACAGAAATGGAAACTACAACTGAAACAACCAGTGGAGGGTGGGTTAAAACTGTTACAAAACCTGTTGTTAAAACAGTTGAAGACTATGTCATCGAACAAGGATATGAAATTGAAGTTTTAGAAGTAGCAGACATATATGAGGCTTTAGAAAATTATACCGGTTTTGAATATACTTTTGAAGGAGAAAATGGAGAAATAACTACTGAAAAATATTTAGAATCTATGCATCCTCTTGCAAGCAGGCTCCTTACAAATGCTTCTGAGATGTACAGTCTTGCCCAGAGCAAATTCAATGAATCCAACATACCAAATTATTTTCCAGATTATACTAAGGAAGATGTTTCAGTGGAGCTGGAAAATGCTAAAGATTCATTTGAAGATTCAGAAAAATGGTACGATGATGACTTGTATTATACCACTACAAGCAAATCATTTCAGTCTCTTATTCACTCAAGATTTGTAATCTATGCATGTGAATATTTTGACTCAGGAGAAGATTCTTATGATTATCTTGAAAGTTTGTTATCTAACGCTGAAACAAAATATGAAAATGCAAGTGATTTGGCAGGAAACGCCGACATAAATGGTTTTATAAGTTTACAAAGCGTTGGTGCTGCCCAGAGGAGAGCATCAGAGGCAAAGATTTATCTTGATGTTGTAAAAGAAGAAATTAATTCTTTAGGAAGCCCTTCAGCAGTCCTTAGTTTTCTTGATAAAATAGCTTTTATAGTTGAAAGGAGCAATAGTGTTTATTGGTGGATTGATATAGGGACAAAATTTAATGATATTGGAGATTTTTCCAATGAAACAATAGAAAACCTCGCATTAGAATACATAGAAGAGGCACAACAGTCATTTACTTACTCAGAGGTATTAGTAGAAGAGATGGGTTCATCATATTCAGACTCTTTGAGCTATCTGAACAACGCTGAGGTTTTAATTGAAAGCGCACGTGATGATCAAGACCAAGGTTTTCATGCATCTGCACTTTTTCAAGCACTTGAAGCAGGTGTAAAAGCAAATCTTGCAATAGAACTGTATGGCATAAGCCCTGAAGATAAAATAGATTATTCAAAGAATGCAGCAAGCAATAACATCGCAAAAAATAGAAAACAAGGAATTGAACCAATACTTGCCGTTAGTTACTACGAGTTTGCCGAGAGCCTAAATGAAGAAGAGTCATATGATTCTGCATTGGTATACTACAAGTACAGTGGTATGATAGCAGGTGCCCTTAGTTTTACAAATGTATCCATAGGATCGTCATCATCCAAGTATATAGGCGTGCCTGAATATAATCCTCCACAAAGCAGTGTGAATATATTCGAATACTTGAGTACAATTTCATTCATAGTCTTTATGCTAATAAGCCTAATTGCAGGACTTGGAATTGGTTTGATAATTGCAGGTTTATTTCCAAAAGAAAATAAAAAACAAAACAAAAATCAGATGTATAATAGGCAATTCTCAGGAAGAAACTATAACTACCCTGAGGATCAGACTCCGAAAAGTATTAGAGATTATTACAGGGAAAACAAATAATACTGTTATTTATTAACGTCTTTTGAACGATGAAAATAAAAGGCAAACTTATCGATGGAAAAATAATAGTAGAAAGGCCCAAAGACGTTGGAAGGCTTTACAACAAAAGCCGTTTAGGAAATATGGCTAGCAACAATAAACTTGAGCTTGATCTCATAGAGGGCTGTTTCCTATTAGATGAGGGGAAAATAGAGATAAAAAAGGAAAAAAGCATTGTTGGTTTTGAAAGTATTTCTAATATTGCTTGTAAAAAAATTAACGATTTTGATGCAAAGTATCTGGCTTTTAAAGATCTTAGAAAAAGAGGTTGCATAATAAGACCAGCTGATAAAATCAAAGGAATAACTTTTTCAGATTATAAAAAGGAGTTTTTCGTTTGCGTTTTTTCAGAAGGAAGTTATTTTAATTTTAAAGAAGTTTTTACTCTTATAAAAAACGCAGAAGAAACAGATGTTAAATTATATTTTGCAGTAGTTGACTTTGAAGGTGATGTAACATATTATGATGTTTCAAAATTAGATTTAAAAGGACTCAATAAAACAGAGAAATATCCAAAAAGCAAGGGCCTCTTATCTGATAATGGAGTCATGATTTATGATAGAAAAATAAAAGACCTTCTTTTTAAAAACGAGTTTTTTGGAAAATATTTTGGTGAAGGACTAAGAATATCTTTTGTAGAAGCACTGTATCTAATTGAGAAAAAGATAATAGAAGTAAAGGATGCCGATGGAAAAAGTATCTCTTATGATAATCTTATTAAAATATCTAAGCAAAAGATGCCTAATTTTGAGAATATATACTCGATATACAAAGACTTAAAGCAAAAAGGACTTATTGTTAAAACAGGGTTTAAATTTGGTAGTGATTTTCGTGTTTATACCAAAAACCCTGATGAGGTACATGCAGAATATTTAGTTCAGACAGTTGAAAGAAAATATATTGTTTCCTGGTCTGAAATGAGTAGGATTATTAGACTTGCTCATTCGGTAAACAAAGAAATTGTTTTTGCCTGTGTAGATAAGGATAAAAATCATTATGTTAGATTTGGGCGTCTAAGGCCATAATTTTTAATACTTAATTTTTGTTTAATCTTGCTTACAAGGAAGTAAAAAATATGCTAAAAATAAGATGGCACGGGCATGCCTGTTGGGAGGTTACAAACGAAAAAACAATTGTAACCGACCCACATGATGGTAAATCAATAGGAATACCTGAGCCAAATGTACACGCAGATATCATTCTCGTCTCGCATGACCATTATGACCACAATAGTGTAAAATCAGTCGAAAAGGAAGGATCCAAAGTAATCAAGGATGAGAGGAAAAGAAATGTTTTTGACATAGAAATCAAAGGATTTGAGTCCTTTCATGATGAAGCAGGCGGTACAAAAAGAGGAAAAAATATAATATACAAATTCAACACAGGAGACATTGTATTCTGCCATCTTGGTGATTTAGGTCATGACCTTGACGAGGGATTAGTGGAAAGGCTTGGTAAAATTGATGTTTTGTTTATACCTATAGGTGGAACTTTTACAGTTGACGATAAAAAAGCATGGGATATAATTAGAAAAATAGAACCAAAAATAGTTATTCCTATGCATTACAAAGTAGGTGGCCTTAGTCTGCCGATTGCAGGCATTGATGCTTTTCTTGAGCAGAATCCTTACAAAGTTTTACATGTAGGAAATGAAATAGAAATAGATAAGGAAGAGTTACCGGAAGAGCCTGAAGTTTGGACTTTTGCCTTGTAATTAATTTTTGTATTCAACTAAAGGTATATCTCCTGCACATCTATCGTACATATATGGTACCTGCGGACCGATACCTGTTTTAAAAGGGAATTGTTTGAAGAAGGAGAAAATAAAAGTTGGTACTCTTGCGTATCTAAATGCTTCTTCGGCTGTAACTATATTGTCGTTATTGAGATCTGCGACGCCTTTGAATCCTTGCAGAAGGAAATATGTAAAAATTCCATTATCTAAGTTTTTATCCCCGTCAACAGGACATAAAAGATATTTTCCACTTGCAGCAAGCACCACTCTATTTTTTTGACGGAGTTTTAGCATTCTACCAGAGTAGCAAGAATCCAATATAACTACCATTTTGCCATATGCTAATGAATCTAGCCACGAGTCCAATTCTTTGTCGGATATATCCTCATCTTCTCCAAAACGCGGTTCTGAGCTATTGTATGAAAAGATATATGCATTGCCGTAATTTATTTTGTTAATTGGCATTTTCCAGCCATGACCTGAGTAATAAAATAAAACAATATCATTTTCGTCAGTTTTATTTTTTAACCAATCAGTTACTGCTGATTTAATTGAATTCTTAGATGCGTTCTCGTTTATAAGCAGTTTAATGTTTTCTTCATCCCAGTTTTCTTTTGAAATGAGCATGTCATACATATCTTGTGCATCTTCATCAATACATACTGTGTCATTATAACTAAGGTTTCCTTCAAATCTTTCTACAGCTATTATAACTGCATAATAGTTTACATCATTCGATAAAGTTTCTGATTTAACAGATATGTTTGTTATGCTGCAAAATATAAAAACTAAAGATAATGCCAAAGCAATTCTTTTCTTATTCATATCAAATCCTCTAAATCAAACTTTAACAAGCGGTATATCGCCAACATGTCTGTCATACAAGTAAGGTATCTGAGGGCCAACAAAATGTTTACCTCTAAAAGTATCCCATACATATGGAAAATGATAGAACGTAGAATGCCAAATAACAGGAATGCGGAGATAATAATAAGCTTCTTTTACAGTAACCCACCCATCGTTATTGATATCCGCAACACCATCAAGTGCTTGTCTGAAGAAAAAACCAAAAATTGAGTCTTCAAGATAAACACTCCAATTGCATGGACAGAATATATACTTGCCACCAGCTGCAAGGATTATTCTACCAGATTGCCTTAAACCAAGCCATCTTCCTGAATAACAATTTTCAAGGATTACAGCAATATTTTTTGAATCAAGTTCATCAAGCCAACTATCATATTCTTTATCTGTTATCTTATCGGGCCCATAACCTACACCTGATGAGTTATGTGTAAAGATGTATGCATTGCCGTACATACGGTTTTTAGGTTTTGTTTTCCAACCATGGCCTGCGTGATATATAACAACAATATCATTTTCATTTTCTTTATCTGCAAGCCAAACAGTAATTGCATCATGGATGTTTTCTTTTGTAGCATTCTCGTTTAATAAAAATTTAATGTTTTCTTCTTTCCAATTATCGCTTTGTAACAAAGTTTCATAGAAAGCAGTAGCAGTTTCATCAAGATATTCTTGAGTAGGCGTATCAAATCCCTTATATTCTTCTATGCCGACGATTACGGCATAATATTCAGTTTCATTTTCATCAGATGTTGTGATAAGATTTTCTTCTGGTTTTTCTGTTGTTTGAATAGTTATTGCATTTGTCTGTGCTGTAAAAAATAGCGTAATTAAAAATATTGACAAGCAAAAATGTATATATTTTTTCATTTTTAATCACATTAGCTACATGTAAGACATAATTAAATATATTTGTGTCAATAATATAACAAGGAACATCAAATAATATCAAAAAAGAGCAGAGGATGTTATTATAGAAACATATCAAACTATTGTGAAAATATTTCTTTATTTACACAATTTGAAGGTTTTTCCCCTCTTAATGCTTGAATCATGTTTTCAGCAGCCATAATAGACATTTTATTTCGGGTTTCTGTGGTAGCTGATGCAGAATGAGGCTGTAAAATAACGTTATCAAGTTTCAGTAAATCAGGATATATCTCTGGTTCTTTTTCATAAACATCCAAACCTGCGCCATAAATCCATCTTTCTTTCAGAGCTTTTGAAAGTGCTTTTTCATCAATTACAGGGCCACGCGATGTATTTATTAATACTGCTGTTTTTTTCATATTCTTCAGTTCGTTTTCACCGATTAAATGTTTTGTAGAATCAATTAGAGGCACATGTAAAGATATAAAATCAGATTTTTTGAGTAAAGCATCAAGTTCGACTTTTTCTGCATCTAACTCTTTTTCTAATTTATCATTTGTTTTTACATCATAGTATAAAACTTTCATATCAAATCCTTTGGATTTAAGAGCAAATGCAGCACCTATTCTACCAGTACCAATTATGCCGAGTGTCTTCCCTTTCACATCTTGCCCATGCATAAGCATTGGCGCCCATCCTTTGAATTTACCTGCTCTTGTAAACTTATCTGCTTCAACGATTCTTCTTGCCACTGAAAAAAGTAGAGCCCATGCCATTTCTGCTGTTGTGTCTGTAAGAACATCAGGGGTGTTGCTAATAGGAATTTTATTCTTTGTTGCAGCTTTAACGTCTATATTGTTATATCCTACAGCATAGTTTGCAATCATCTTCAAGTTTGGCTCTGATTCTATTACTTCTGCATCGATTTTGTCGGTTAGAAGACATAAAAGACCGCTTTTTCCTTTGAGATTTTCTATTATTTCTTTTTTTGAAAGTACTCTTTCTTCAGGGTTTACATATACTTCATGGTGTTTTCTTAGTAAATCTAGCCCGGGTTCAGGTATTTTTCTTGTGACAAATATCTTCATTTTTATACCTCTTCTTTTACTGTTTCAAAGCAAGCAAAAGTCAAAGTTCTTCCCACCCCTTTAAGTTTTCTAAGCTTGTCTACAACTAGTTTTCCAATTTGCTCAAGTGATTCACCCCTAGCTTTTATTAAAAGATCGTATTCTCCTGAGATGATATGTACCTCACTTATCGATTTTATTTTTGATATTCGTTTTGCAAGTTCTCTTTGTGAGATATCTGTATTTGGAAGAAAAGATACGAAAATGAATACTTCTGTAGAAAGTCCTATTTTTTTGTAGTTAATTGATGTGCTGAATTTTTTAATTATTCCTTTTTCTTTTAGTTTTTGTATCCTATCATGAACTGTTACTCTTGGAATTTGAATGTTTTTTGCGATATTTTTTGTTGAATTTCTAGAGTTTTTCTTAAGCTCATTAAGTATCATCTGATCTTTTTTATCAATCATAATTAACATAATGTCGGTTTTTATATTAATATTTTATCATTTTTCGAATATATGACAATTATTTTAACAATATGTTTATATATGATTTTTGACAAATAACAGGTTATGAAAAGTAAAAAAGTCGCTGTATTAAAAATCCAAAGTAAAATAAGAAGAATACTTGCAGATTATTTAGAGTCAAAAGATTTTATCGAAATATCTCCTGTAATACTATCACCTATGACCGATCCCTTGAATCATCCAACAGCGCCAGGGGACGTTGAATGTTATGGTAGAAAATATCACCTTACCCAAAGTATGATCTTTCACAAACAAGTAGCACTAAAAACACTTGATAAAATCTTTGTTTTCTCACCAAATGTAAGACTTGAAGGAAAAGAAAGAAAAGATACAGGAAGGCACCTTTTTGAGTTTACACAACTTGATTTAGAAATAAAAGGAGCAAAAAGAGAAGATGTAATAAGACTATGCGAAGAGATGATTAAAGATTTAATAACGTCGATAAAGGAGAGCTGTAAGGATGAATTAGAGCAACTCCAAAGAGAGATAAAAGTTCCAAAAACTCCTTTCAAAAGGATTTCCTATAAAGAAGCATATGAAAAATATGGTGAAGACTTTGAAACAATTATTTCAAAGAAAAATAAAGAACCCGTATGGATCATAGATATGCCAATCATGCAACGAGAATTCTATGATAAAGAACACAAAGACAAAAAAGGCTATCTTGCAGATATGGACCTAATTTATCCAGAAGGATATGGCGAGGCACTTTCTGGAGGAGAAAGAGAATTTGAATATGAAAGAATCAAAAAACGCATGAAGATTAAAGGTAAAAAATATTCAGAATTCAAAGAGTACTTAAAAATCGCAGAAAAAGGACTCCCCCCTTCTGCAGGTTTTGGTATAGGAATAGAAAGACTTACAAGGTTTATATGTGGGCTTAAGAAAATAGAAGAAGCAACATTGTTTCCAAAGATACCTGGGAAAAAATGTGTTTAAAGCTTTAAATCCTTAACAAGATGGATTAATAATTTGTTTAGATTTGCATCAATATTGTTTTCCCGTGCTTTCTTAAAGATTATTCCATTGATTGAATCTATTTCTGTTTTTTTGTTATTTTGAACGCTTTGAAGCATAGATGAAAAATTTTCTTTTGTATCTTCTATTACTTCGACAGTTTTATTTAAAGTATAACCTTTTTCCAATGAATATCCACAAGAATTTGCAACAGTAGTCGACTCATAACATATTTTTTCAACTATATCTTTAAGTACAGGGTTTTCTAACAAATAACCATTCTTACAGTTGAAGATAGTGGTAAGCGGGTTAATACTAGAATTAACAACTGCTTTTATCCACATTTCTTTTAAGATATCATGGCTTACAGTTGTTTTTATACCAACCTTATCAAATAGTTTTGCAATAGAAGATATATTATTACATTTATCCTGAAAAGAGCCTATAACAGTTTTACCAACACCAGTATGCTTAATATAACCAGATTCTAAAAAAACAGAACCATGTGTTGTTATACAAACAACAATTTGTTCTTTTTTAACATGCTTTTTTATTTTTTCAATATTGTCAAGACCATTTTGCAAAGAAATTATAATAGTTTTTTTCCCGACGATTTTTTTAATACTTTCAGCAGCTTTTCCAGTGTCATATGATTTTACAGATAGGATTATAATATCTGGAGTGAAATCAATATTTTTAACATTTTCAACTGCTGATACATTTGCATCGAGATTTGTCTTACCTTTTATTGTAAGCCCTTTTTTGTTTATCGAATCAATGTGATCCTTACGACCCACTAAAACAACTTTGTTATTTTTTGAAAGAAGACCTCCGAAAAGAGAGCCGATTGCCCCAGCACCAAAAACAACTATGTTCATAATTTTTACAAACCTATGTATCTCTTTTTGTTATTAATCTCTGATTCTTCTAAGCCAATAAGTGGGTGAAGGGTCGGCGTTTTAACTTTGTTTTTAAAGAGCTTTATTTTTTCCAAATCTTTTATTGTAAATCCTGTAACCATTGCATCACATTTTCTTTCTTTTGCAATTTCATCAAGATCTTTTTCGGTTTTTTCACAGAGGAAAATACAGTACCAGTTTTTGGAAAAAGATTCAGCCTTGTTTTGTAAAGCTTCGTCTTTTATGAAAAATACAGGCATGCACCCTCTTCTCATAAGATACCATGATGCAAGTATGGACTGCTCGGAATCAATATATGAAAGAACCCGGCCTTGAGTTCCTAAAGGAAGCCCTCCTTCAGAGGGTTTTTTTTCAAAGAACAAAAAGGATTCATTTTCAATTATTTCAACAAATAACGTTATATCAGGATAGGATAAATTTACCGGTGCTTTCGTTTCTTCTTGTATAACTTTTCCCAAAAAAACTGCAATATCTTGGCTTGTAAAATCATGATTTCCGGTTCTATTAACTTTTAATGCAAAACTTGTTTTTTCTGTTATTTTGTTTTTTATTATGTTAAGTGCGAGTTGTTTTAGTTCTTTTTTGGATGTTTTTGTTTTAAAAGCAGGACTAAAAGAGGTTATTCCAAATATTTTTTTAAGAACTTTTGAACATTCTTCTATCTGATATGAAAGGACATATATTCTTGCCCTTTTTCTTTCTATTTCAAATTCTATGCCTTGTTTTTCTAAAGATTTTTTAATGTTTTTTACAAGAGAGTTCTCAAAAATTCTTCGCGTAATGTTTTGTTTTAGGCCAATTTCACCATATCTTACTATAATTAGTTCTGGTTTCACATAGGCCATATTTGTGCTTTGTTACATTAATATTTCTAGAAAATAACACTTTTATGAGATGGTTTTTAATTTGTCTCCGTTGTTTTCTGCAAAACGACCAAGGCATTTATAGCATCTCATAAGGTCTTTGTTTGAGATTATAATGCTAATTTCTGTTTTTGTAAGAATTAAGTCAAGTACGTTTATATTTTCCCATGCAAGAAAACGGGTTACATCATATATTACTCCCGAGGTGAATAAGAATTCTTCTGAGAAGGTCAAAGAGATAGATACCAAGTCATCTACGGTTTCAAGTATGCTTTTTTCATATAGCAGGTCCAATAATTTTTCTTTGTAACGCATGTTTGTTATAATTGAAACTTCAAAGTTGCCTTGTATTATATTCAGGATTCCTCCTCTTTTAAAATCGACTATTGAGTAAAAATCTTTCAATTTGTGTAAAAGATCGGGTGATTCTTCCAATACAACATAGCATATCTCTGTTTTTATGGTCTCAATTGCATATCTAAATGAGGGTAACGAATGCGATTGTTTAACATCATCCGCATGTCTTCTCAATGCCATCACTATAGCAGAATCTTTGACTTTTTTTCCGATTTCTTGCTCTATTTCAGGTTTTAGATACTTTGCTAGAAGACTATAAGATATAATGTTTCTGTTCAAAGACTCTTGAATTAGGACCTCCCGCTCCAATAATTTCTTTACTATGTTGCTAATAGTTACCATTTTAACACCTTTTTAGATATTTAACATAGTTATAACAATAACGTTAATCGGGATGCGCATACTTATACTTTTTGTTATTATGCTTACACCATATATAAAAACCATAAGTATAAATGTTGTAATTAGAGCAATAAAAAGTCGTTATTATAATAACGTGAAAATATATAAAAAGGGAATAAAGAAAATAATGGAACATAATGAAAAGTATTTATACTAATCAAACAAACCAATATTATAAAGAAAAATGAATAATAAAATAAAACTATCGCTGGCTTTCATAGTAGTCCTCAGTCTGACTTTTAATTATTTTGTAATAGATCCAGTGAGATCCCTAGAAAACTCAGAAGAAAGCAACAGGTTTGGAGCAGGATACAGATACAACATACAAGGATGGGTCTATCTGCATATAGAGGGTGAACCTTACGAAAGAGGTTATCAATATGGTTATCTCTGTTCAGATGAAATTTTAGATTTAATGAGCAGATGGGGAGATTTTGGATCCGATGTAAAAATTGCAAATATATTCAAAGTTAAAACATCTGAAAGATGGTGGGATCTTTGTAAATCAATTACTCTAAAACATTCCTTAAAAGAATACCCTGAAGAGTATAAGCAAGAGATAAGAGGAATAGCAGATGGTGTAAGAGCAAAAGGGGGAACACTACACGGAAACCCAATTGAATTTGAAGATATATTGACACTCAACGAAATGCAGGGATGCTGGTATCGTTTAAAGTACTTATTCAATGTGTTTCATCCATTTAGAGACATATATCATGGTGTAAAAAATCTATTCAAACAAGAATCTACTGAAGAAGGTTTTTGTAGCGTATTTCTAGCAACAGGAGATGCTACAACTAATGGAGAAATGATTGCGGTTCATTCCACACAACCATTATACTGTCTTGACGAGCGTTTCAATTTTGTAGTAGACGTAACACCAAGCGAAGGGAACAGATTTATTATGGCTGGAACACCGCCTGGATTCATATGGAGTCTTGTGAATTTCTATCAAAATGAGCAGGGAATTATACTAATGGAATCAACTCTACCTCAGGGGCCATGGAAAAATAAAGGTATACCCATTGCTGTGCGTTCTAGAAAAGCTATACAATACTCGGATTGTATAGACGAGGTAATTGACACTCTTAAAACTGGAAATAACGGACTATATGAATGTGAATGGCTGATAGGGGATACAAAGACAGGTGAGATAGCATCCATAGAATTAGCATTGTATAACACACCCGTAAAAAGAACGTATAACGGTTTTTATTGGTCTTGCAATTATCCTCACAATCCCGCAGTTAAAAGAGAGGTTTCTGGGGGAATACCCACACCAGTTACAAATATGATTACGAATGTATTTGAAAATTCAAAAAACATAAGAGCAGAAAAATTCCAAGAAATAGAACAAGACTACTACGGAAAAATTGATATTGAAAAAACTAAAGAAATAATCTCAATAGATCCTATTTGTAGGAATAGTTGTGATGCTAAAATTACATCAAGCAACCTAATCAGAGATATGGGGCTAGTGCTTCATATGGGCAATCCAAACGGAAAAGAATGGATCCCCTCATCAGAAGAAAAAGAAAAAATTCAGGGAGTTACAACTCTCCCAGCAAGCGGTTGGGTAGAGATATACCCACCAAACAATAAAACAAATATCCCTTACAAAAAAGAAGTGAACAACCACTACAAAAATAGCAAAGTTTTATGGACATGTAAAATAGAAGAGGACAAATATAAGAAAACAGGTCTTTCTTCATACGAAGTATCACAGGATTCAATCTACGTTTTTACTGATTCAAATAACGCATATGTACTGGATAAAAAAACAGGACAGAGAAAATCGATTAAGTCAATAGAGGAAATGAAATCAGAAGTTCTAAAAGAAGAAGGAGATATAGTAAAAACAAGCATATCTGAAGAAACATTATCTGTCTTTGGTAGTAAAGACAATAAAAAATTATGGGAATTCAAAGCTAATGCAAAAATAACATCCCTTCCATCAGTAAAAGAAGATACGCTGTGTTTTGGGTCATGGGATGGTAAAATTTATTCACTTGACCCTCTCACGGGAGAAAAAAAATGGGATTTTGAAACAGGATGGGGTGTTGTTACAAAACCCGCAGTAACAGAGAATCTTGTTTTATTCGGATCACTTGACAATAATTTCTATGCTGTTGACAGGAACAATGGAGAAATAGAGTGGTCTTTTACATGTAATGCAGGAATTCAATCAAGCCCTGCCGTATACGGAGAATATGTGTTCTTTGGTTGTGATGATGGAGTGCTTTATGCACTAAATCAAAAAACTGGAAATCTTGGCTGGAAGTTTAAACCAAAATATTCAATAGAAGAAAATATGGTGCAAAACTACCTTACAACGCCTATAAATTCAGATCCAGTGATAGATAATGGAACAATTTACATCTCTGTAGAAGACACCCTTTATGCGCTTGATACGCAAACAACAGAATCTGAAAAAAGTGTTGATCAAAAACAAGTAAGCACAGAGAGTTATGCAATCACAACAATTGTTATCTCTTGCTTAGTAGCTTTACTTTTATTAATGCTTTATATAAGAAAATATAGAAAATAACTGATATATTTATAAACTATAAAAACAACAATTAATGTTTAGAGGTCGATTACAATAGCAAAAGAACTTTGGAATTCACGTTTCATATTCATTATGGCTGCAGTTGGATCAGCCGTAGGTCTTGGAAATGTTTGGCGATTTCCCTATGTTTGTTATCAAAACGGCGGTGGAGCTTTTTTAATTCCTTATTTTGTAGCCCTTTTTACAGCTGGAATACCTCTAATGATTCTCGAGTTTTCAGTAGGTCACTGGGCACGTAAAGCCCCACCTGAAGCTTTCAAAAAAATTGGTAAAAGATGGGAATGGGCAGGATGGGCAACTGTTCTAATGCCCTTTGTCGTAGCGATATATTACGTAGTGATTATGGCATGGTGCTTTTCATACATGATATATGCGGTAGACTTGAGATGGGGTTTAAGTGCAGACTCTTTTTTTTCAAGTTTTTTGGGAGACACTGGAAGCCCAGTAACTTTAGGTGGACTAAGTATACCAATACTTCTGGGACTCGTTGCTATTTGGTTTACTGTATTTTTTATACTCTACAAAGGAGTAAAACGTATTGGAAAAGTAGTTGCACTTACTGTACCTATACCAACCATTCTTCTGATTATTTTAACAGTTAGAGGAATGACTCTCCCTGGAGCAATTGAAGGCATTAGCTACTATTTGACCCCTAACTTTTCAAGTTTGTTAGATATCAATGTATGGCTTGCAGCATATGCACAAATATTTTTCTCAATCGGAGTTGCACAAGGAATAATGATTACTTATGCAAGTTTTCTAAAAAAGAAATCAGATATCAACAACAATGCATTCATAATATCTCTTGCTGATGCAGGGACAAGTTTTCTTGCAGGATTTACTGTATTTAGTGTCGTAGGTTATCTTGCATCGACTCAAGGAATAAGTATAGCTGCTTTGGGTGAACAAATTGCAGGGCCAAATCTTACATTTGTAACATATCCTACAGCAATTTCGCTTCTACCCTTTGCTGCAGCTTTCTTTGGCTTTATCTTTTTTGTTGCACTTCTTACTTTTGGGATAGATTCTGCATTTTCAATGATCGAGCCTATATCTGCAAGCATTAATGACAAATTCAAGTTTTCAAAAGCAAAAGCTGTAGGGATACTTTGCTCTCTAGGTTTTGTTTTCAGCTTAATGTTTATAATGGGAAATGGACTCCATTTGGTAAACATATTTGATCATTTTATAGCAAACTTTGGACTTGTGATAATCGGTCTTATAGAATGTATATTGTTTGGGTGGTTGTTTACTGTTAAAAAAATAAGAGATCATGCCAACTCTACTTCAGATATAAAGATTGGTAGATGGTGGGACATTCTTATAAAATATGTAATACCTCTGGTGTTATCAGTAATTCTAATCCTTTCCATTATTGAAAACATTACAAAACCATATAATGGCCATTCATGGAATATACTTGTACCCTTAGGTGTAATACCCATAGTGTTACTGTTTGTCTTTTCATTTATTTTCGCAAAGCTAAGGCCCAAAGGAGGAAAAAGATAATGCTTCCATTGTCTGCAATTATAATGTTTATATTTGGTGCAACGGTAATCTACGGGGGGCTTGCATATTTTATCTATAGAGCCGTGAAAAAGAACAAATAGAGATATAATTTAGATTAAGGTTATAAATGAATAATAGAAAACGTGTTATGATCACAATTGTCCTTGTTATAGCATTAGTTTCGATACTTTTTCTAACTGAACAAAGAACTCAAAAAGTAGAGGAAATAGAACACAATGACCTAAGCATTCAGGAGCTAATAGACTATGCATCACCCGGAGATACAATACAGATTAATAATGGAGTGCACTATGAAAATATTGCCATTGATAAACCGATAAAAATTATTGGTGAAGACAAAAAAAATACAATAATTGATGGGAAAAACACAGAAACAGTCATTGTTATACAAAGTGACAATGTAGAATTAAGTAATCTCACAATAAGAAACTCAGGAGGATATAAAGACGATTCAGGGATAAGAATAGAATCGAATTATAATCAAATATACAACTGTGAAATATACAGGACAAAGACTGGGTTAAATGTAATAAGTTCTAAGGCAAATACAATAGATAAATGTTTATTCCACACAAATGCGGAAGGCATATTTTCATCAAATTCAGAAGGAAATACAATTAAAAACTGTCATTTTACACATAATTCTTTTGCTATAAATATGAAAGATTCAAAATCAGAGATAGTTGAGGATTCATACATTTATACAAATGGAATAGGAATATATGCAAGAAACTGCAGGGATATAAGAATAATTGAGTCGGCAATATGTGACAATAATCAGGATGGGGGAGGAATATGGTGTTTTGATTGCGAGAATTTGAACGTCAACAATTGCAATATAAATCATAATGGTCTAGCAATAAAGCTTAAAAGTTCTGATTCAAAAATATCAAACTCCACTCTTGATTACAACATGTATAATACCATAAAACTGGAAAACGTTGAAAAAACTTTTATTGAAAAATGTAACATACAAAATAGCTACCGTACAGCAATATTCATATCAAATAGCAAATGTGACATATATAACAACAATATTTTGAACAGCGGGCTTAACGCATTGGATGTAGATAAAGAGTCTTTTATTAAAGCAAATAACAATTATTGGGAATCTAAATACGGGACATCTTATTTTGCCTTTGGGCCTGGAGAGAAAATTACATTTAGACCCTTTAGGGTAAAAATTTTACCTTACAAAAAAAGCCCAATAGAAGATATTGGATGTAATTGGGATGTAGAGAGACGTTTTTCAAAACTAAAAATCGAAAGAGACTTTGTTAAAAATATAACATTCCTGCAAAAAGATTCCGATACTGACGGTGCACCTGATTTTTGGGAAGAAAAATGGGGATATGATCCTTTTAACGCTGAGAACCATAATTATTTAGACCCAGATGAGGACGGTTTAACCAATATAGAAGAGTGTTATACAGATGAATATGGTTCAAATCCTTTTTACAAAGATGTGTTTATTGAGGTTGATTACTCTGAGGGAAATAAACCTTCAGATGAGTTTATAGATAATGCAAAAGAAATTTTCAAAGAACACAAAATAACTCTTCATATAGACATAGGGAATTTAGACGGCGGAGAAGAAATACCTATAAAAAACGTTGAATCCTGTGAAGAATTTAGAGACATTTATTGGGATTATTTTTTACATAATGATATGGATAATCCCAGAAAAGGGATATTTCATTATGCAATAGTAGCTGATACAATAGATGAAATATGGGCAGGTTTTGTTTTTGTTGGTTGGGATCAACTAGACACAATTGGTCTTGCAATCCAACCGATAGAAAAAAAGCGTATTTTAAAGGATAAAAGCCAGCTCATAATAGGCGGGATTACCCATGAATTGGGGCATTTAATGGGCCTCATAATAGATGATCATGATGGTATCGATAATATAGGAGCTAGTACGCCTTTAACATTTGAATGGTTAAAATATAAAGATTACAAAAGTTGTCTAAACTACAGATACGTCTATGATCTTATAGGTTATTCTGATGGAAGCCACGGCAAAGATGATTTTAATGATTGGGGAAATCTTGATTTTGGTTTTTTTAAAGATACCGATTTCAATCAAAAAGAGTGAAATTATAGGCTAGATAAAACCTTATTTTCTAATTTAGATAACTCATTCAAATAACTAGGTTTATATCCAAAGTCAAAATCATAAGTTATGTCTTTTAAAATAAGAGGATCCGCAGGTGCTACATTAAAATCAAAGTTTTTATCCGGATTGGAAAGTGCCTCTGCTACTTCTTCTTTATCTATTTTACAAGCACCTACTTTTTGAACGGCAGAAATTATTCTTCTTATTTGATTCCATAAAAAATTAGGCGCATAAAAATCGATAATTAAAAAATCATCTAATTCAGAAATAACTATATTGTCTATTTTTCTAACAGGGTTTTTAAATTTTTCTAATCTAGCAAAATTGCTAAAATCATGAATTCCGGTAAATAATGAAAGCGTCTTTGTTACTCTATCCAAATCAAGATTAGTGTGGCGTAGATAGTATCTATAAATTCTTGATTTAGCATACCGCGGGTTGAAACCATCATGTACTTCAGTCGACGCGTAAAACGCTATTTCATCTGACTCTAAAATCAAATCATCAAGTATTTTTTTACTTGTAAAGGAAGTGTTGAAAGCTACTAAATTACAGAGTGCGGAAACCTTTTTATCCGTTCTACTTGCTGAAAGAAATCTTGATTCTTTTGTATCTTCTATAAAACCGTGTTTTATCAACGTTTTAATTACTTCTCCTTCAACTGTTCTTAGGTTGGGCTGTCTTGCATATCCGTAAAAACTTTGTCCATCATATGCAAATTTTACGGCTATTCTCATAATAACACTTTTTTATAAAAAAACGTCGCTACGGGTACGATCGGTCATTTCGCCTGAAATATTTGTTTTCATAATATCTTCAACTTCATCTCTTTTTGTGCTATGACCAAGCGCCCACATGAGTTTTACATAAGCTGTTTCAGGAAGCATATCTTCACAAGGAATTATGCCTGTCTTTAATAAATCTCGACCGGTGGAATAAACTTTCATATTTACACGGCCAAAGAGACATTGTGAGGTCATTGCAAAAATTGTTCCTTTGGCTCTTAGCTCCTTTATTCTTGGAATGATTTTTTTTGGTACATGGCCAAGACCCGTTCCGATAAGTAATACTCCTTTCTTTTCAGGGATGTCTTCAGGCTTTAACCCAGGATAAGAATATATCATTGCAACATCTGTTTCTATTTTATCATCAACTGTTACTTTTTTCTTGGTTTTTTTCTGGTATTCTTTGTTAAATTTTATATCTGTTTTGTCAACAGCCCCTATTGGAATATCATTTACTGATTTGAATGCGTCTCGTCTGCTTGTATGAAACTTGCGAATTTTTGTACCCCTATGAATCGAGCTAGTCGTATCGGATATTTCTTCATGCATTACTGCTACTACTTCTCCAAGATCTGTTTTAGAGGCAACAGTTGCCGCTGCAATAAGGTTTTGTGCTGCATCTGAGCTTGGTCTATCACTGCTTCTTTGAGCGCCTACCAAAACCACAGGACCAGACAAGTTTTTTAACATAAAAGAAAGAGCAGCACCAGTATACCCCATTGTATCTGTTCCATGTGGAATGATTACTCCAACGGATCCTGAGTTTAGCTCTTTTGCAACTTCTTTTGCAAGTTCTTTCCAATGAGAAACTTCTATGTTTTCGCTAAGAATTTGAAAAGCAACCTGGGTTTTAAAATTACATATATCAAAAGCTTCAGGTACAGAAAACGCAAGGTCTTTTGCAGAGCTTGCAGGATGAACTGCACCTGTTCTATAATCTACATAACAAGCAATAGTTCCACCTGTTCCTATGACTGATACCGTCGGCTTAGACTTGTCAAAAGGTATTTCTTTTGGTTTTTTAACAACTGTTTCATGTTTTTTAACCAATTTTATTTTTGCATCTTTATCGAGTGAAATCCCAATATTATAGCCATTATCAAGCTTTATATTGATTACATCAGCGTCACTGAACTGATGATGAGGCATGAGAACTCCTTGCTTTTTTGTATATTTTGTTTCAATTAGAATTCTGTCTCCTGTTTCAGCACCGATTTTATCTAATTTTTCTTTTATGAACTTTTTTCGAGTCATAGGATTATCAAAGCTATAATACATAACATATTCTTAAAAGATAGGCTTAAAAAGATAAATAAAAAAAGAAAGATGTTTGTTTATTTTTGAGCTTGTTTTTCGGCTATGTCGCCTATGACGGGTAATTTGAATTTTTCTCCTTGGTACGCTTTTATAACAAATATCAACCAAAGGATACCAATCATAGCATAAATGATCCACGATAACCATATAAGCGCTGGAATACCTGGATCATAACTATAAGAATAATAACCCCAACTAAGTTTTGGAGCTCCAAGCCATCCAACTATTGGTGCAAGTATTGTCAACGGCAGAAACGTTAGAATAGATTGCCACGCATGAAACTTGACTGTTTTGTTTTCTTTTTCCATGACTAAAAATATTATTCCTGTAACCCAAGTAGCTATATAACATAGCATACTTGCCATATTTTCTTCTAAATTCATAGATGTTTTGGCCATAATCTTACCTCCCTTATCAGTGGCTTAATAAATACTCTCTATTTATTAGTTTTGCAATATTTTAGGTGTGAGAAATAAAAAGTCATCTTTTTTTAATACTTTGATTTTTTCTTTGTCGTATTCGAATTCTTTTGGTTTTTTAACAATTTTTATTTTGTATGTCCGTTCATCCATTAGTTGAAGTTCTTTTTTTGTTTGACTTACAACTATCATCTCTTTTAGTAGTTCTTCTCCACCAAGAATATTTGCATTTTTGAGGCTTTTAATATCTGTTGTTATTTCCTCCCAGTTCGATAATTTGATTAGTTTTACTGTTTTTGCTTTAAGGCCTTTTACTTGATAATATTGACTGTCAAGTTTTATAAAATCATCTTTTTTTACAGAAGGGACTCTTAGAAGATTTGTAACACGATATAATTGTTTCCCATCTTTCATTCCTATATTTTTTGAAGACTGTGTTATGCTACCGCCATAATCTTGTTGTATCTTTTTAACAATACTTTGGGCAGCTGTTTTATCGCTTAAGTAAAAATCTATTCCGCCGTGTTCTTCTGCAAGATCGGTTACAAAAACAGTTCTGTTCCCTTTTGCTTGCATGTTTTGAACATATGTTTCTACAATTAGCGATATATTATCCATTTCTTCTTCTGTAAGGTCTCGTTTATCCGCTCTAATCTGAATTATTGCCTCATGATAGCCACCAAACCGCTTTGAACATACATCACAAACTGTTTTTTTAAGATGAACTAATAAATCATGCTCCTCTGTTATTTCTTGTTTTCCAACAAATCCTGAAATGTATACTTTGCATTCCATGTTTGTCTCTTTGTCATCACATACTGGGTTTATATCGATTTTTTTAAGCTCGGGGCTTATTTTAAACGTGCTTTTTATAATTCTTCTAAGAACATCTTTCAGTAATTCAGATGTCCAGAGGCTTTTGTATTTGTAAGAGCTGCAATGTGAACATACTGGCAGGTCTATTTCATCTGGTCCTTCTGTAAACTTGTTTTCTTTTAAGAAGCACTCAAGGCATACTCCGTTTTTGTATATTTCTTTTTCTTCTCCACATTCAACGCAAAACATGACTTTTTTCTCGTAATACTGCGTATATTATAAGTATATAGGTTGTTTTTACATGTTTTTGTGTACAAGATTAGAAAAGCAGAAGAAAAAGATATCCCAAGCATAAAAGAAATTTACAACAAAGAGGTTAGAGGAGGGATTGCTACTTTTGATACCCAAGAAAAATCATTGGAAGATATGAAAAAATGGTTTAGCTCTCATGACACTAAAAATCCGATCATTGTCGCCGAGCTTAATAGCAAAATAATCGGTTGGGCAAGTCTAAGCAAGTACGACAGTAAAAAAGCATATTCAAACACTGCTGAAGCTTCACTTTATATCTCAGAAGATCATCAGGGCAAAGGCATAGGTAAAAAGATAATGAAACATCTTTTAGACGAGGGCAAAAAAAGGGGTTTGCATACAGTTATTGCAAGGATTACAGACGGAAATGAAGTAAGTGTTACTCTTCATAAAAAATTTGGATTTGAATATGTGGGCATTTACAAAGAAGTGGGAAAGAAATTTGGAAAGTTTCTTGATGTACACCTGATGCAAAAAATATTCAAAAATTAATTTTTAATTGATTTGAAACCTAATTCAAATGCTTTTTTGTTAATTTCTTGAAATTTTTTAGGTACATTTTCAAGGATTGTGTCGATTAAAACTTCTTTTTTGAATGGCAGGACATCTGCACCTGCAAGAGCTCCGAGCATTACAACGTTTTTTGTAATAATCGCACCGGCCTCTTTTGCAAGTTTTGTAGCATCAATTTTGTAGAGTTTTCCGTATGTTTCTAGCTCACCAAATACCTTTTCAAGCTTAGGATATTCCTCGTCGCCTGTTGAAACCGTGAAGGGTATTACCGGGGTGATATCAGTTATGATTTTTGTATCCTTATTTGTATATTGAGCATAGCGTAATGCTTCAGAGGGTTCCATGCTTAGAAATGCTTTTGCAGAACCATTTGGAACGAGAGGGCCTGATACATCACCTAGTCTTACGGTACAGTTTACACTACCGCCACGTTGTGCCATACCATGTACTTCTGAAACAAATACATTTACCCCTGCCTTAACTGCTGCTTTGCCAAGTATGTTTGAGGCAGTGATTACTCCTTGGCCGCCTACTCCTGTGAGAACTATACTTATTTTCTCTTTCATTTATTTCTCCTCCTTTACATGAATTGCACCAAAAGGACAAATCGTTGCACAGTTTCCACAACCATTACACTGCTGTTCATCAATTAAGATACTTCCATCTTCACCATAATAAATTGCTGGACAGCCGAATCTCCCTATACATGTTTTACATTTCTTGCATTTTTCTTGATCGATTGTATAAACCGGAATTGCTTCTCCATGTTTTCTTTTGTCTCTGTTTTCTAAAAGAATGCAGGGTGATTTGGAAACAACTACTGCAGGCCCCTTAAAGTCAAGTGCACGTTTGTATGCTTCAGTTGTTGCTTTTATGTCATTGGGGTCTGTTATTTCAATTAGTTCTGCACCACAGCCTTTACAAACATCTTCTACAAGAATCTTTTTTGCAGGTCTGCCCATTCCATCGAATTCGGTTCCAGGATGTGGTTGATGGCCTGTCATAGCAGTTGTTCTATTGTCAAGAACAGTGATTACCAAATCATGGTTGTGATGAACTGCGTTTACAAGGGGCGGTATTCCGCTATGGAAAAATGTTGAATCTCCCATGAAACTGATTATTTTTTTATCGGTTGCCACTGCAAGACCACATGCCGTTCCTGCGTTACTGCCCATACAAAGAAGCAGGTCTGCCATTTCAAGTGGTTTTTCACGACCAAGTGTATAACAGCCGATATCTGTTGGATAAATCACACCTTTGGGTTGTGCTTTTTTTGCCGCATAATAAGTTGCTCTATGCGGACAACCTGGACAAAGGGCCGGTGGTCTGCTGGGAAGCTTTATATCTGATTTTTTTGGGTTTTTGTATGTTTTGTTTACTTTGAATATTTTACAAAATGCATCTGAAACTATATCTGGATTGTATTCGAATAGCCTTGAGAAATGCCCTGTTGATTTGCCTAGTATTTTTACATCAACACCCAGATCATAAGCTAATGTTTTGAATTGATTTTCAAGAATTGGTTCAAGTTCTTCTACAATTACTATATTTTTACATGATTTCATGAACTTTTCACACATTTTTCGAGGAAGTGGGTTGCTCATTCCAAGTTTTAAAATTCTAACATCAAGATTTAGATCCTCAGCTACTTCTTTTACATAGTTATACGCAACGCCAGATGTAACAATACCCCAGTCTTTCGGTTTTCCTACTTCGATTATCTTGTTAAAAGGCGATTTTTCTGCAATTTGCTCTGCTTTAACTAGCATTTTTAAAAGCTCTGGATGACGTGCTCTTGCTATCGCAGGAGTTGTCACCCACATTGGGCTTTTTTCAAAGTTACCTTTCTTTCTAGGTGCTTTAATTTTTTCTAAATCAATTGGGCCTCTTACATGGTTAAGTCTAGTTGTAGTTCTAAGAAGTATGGGTGACTTTAGTTCTTCAGATATTTCAAAACCAAGCCGAGTCATTTCTTTTGCTTCATTTGGTGTTGAAGGCTCAAACATTGGAGCTCCACTAAAAAGTGCATAGTATCTGTTATCTTGTTCATTTTGAGATGAATGACATGATGGGTCATCTGCAGAAATTATTACATGCCCCCCAACGCAACCAATATACATGTATGTCATGAATGTATCAGCTGCGACATTAAGGCCAACATGTTTCATGCAAGTAAGAGCGCGAAGTCCAGATATAGCTGCTGCTCCTGCTACTTCAAGTGCTACTTTTTCGTTTGTTGAGTATTCGAAATAATAGCTTGGCTCTTTTTTTTGTTTTGTAAAATGTTTTGCTATATGTGAAAAAGTATCTGCAATCTCTGAAGAAGGTGTCCCTGGATAAGTTGTTGCAACGTCAACTCCTGCCTCTATTGCACCTCTTGTAATTGCTTCGTTTCCAAGTAAAAGTATCTTTTTTTTAGGTTTGTCTTCTAATATTTCCATTTTTATCATCCTTATTCATGTTCTTTTTAGAAATAGTATTTAGCTTTCCCCATTGAGGGTAAATAAGAAGTAAATATAAAATTAACTAATGAGGCATAGCAACCAATTAAACCATGTATATCGAGCTAAAATAAAAAGAGAAAGCTTTATAAATAAAAACTTGGTTATTAGGAGAGAAAAAACAATACAGTAGTAAATACAGGGAGGAAAAATTTATGGCAGAAAAAGAAGTAGATCCTAATGAGAACACAATATACGTCGGAAACAAACCACCAATGAGCTATGTACTTGCAGTAGTAACACAGTTCAACGGAGGCTCTGATGAAGTAGTAATAAAAGCACGTGGTAGAGCAATCAGCCGTGCAGTTGATACTGCAGAAATCGTCAGAAACAGGTTTGTTCAAGACGCAAAAGTAAAAGCCATCGAAATTGGAACAGAGAGTATCACAAACGAAGAAGGAAGAAACTCAAACGTATCTTCAATAGAGATATCTCTGACTACAAAGAAATAAAGAGTTCGTTTAAAGACAAGAGTGGACAATTACTGTCAGCTCTGGTTTAGAGTATGGTAGTAATTTAAATTTTCTTTTATTTTTATATACTTATAATAATATTGCCAATTAAATTAATGTTTTTAGAATAATTAGATAAAGCAAAATAATTTAAATCAAGTAATATATTCACCTTGCCTGTTGATAGGGATGGTAAATTATATAATTGTAACAGGCGGGGTTATTTCTGGTCTAGGCAAAGGAATTACTACCGCCAGTATAGGAAAGATTCTGCAACTTCATGGATACAATGTAACAGCGATGAAAATCGACCCATATATGAATTTTGATGCAGGGACTCTAAGACCTACAGAACATGGTGAAGTATGGGTCACAGAAGACGGTGGCGAAATAGACCAAGACCTTGGTCATTATGAAAGGTTTTTAGATGTAAATATTCCAAAATATCACAATATTACAACAGGGCAAGTCTATAGCGCTGTAATTGAAAAAGAAAGAAAGGGAAAATATCTTGGAAAGACCGTGCAGCCTATCCCACATGTAACAGACGAGATAAAAAGAAGAATAAGAAGGCCTGCTGAAGAAAAAAACTGGGATTTTGTCCTTGTTGAAATTGGCGGCACTGTAGGAGACTATGAAAATCAATTGTTTTTGGAAGCAGTCCGTCAGATGAAACAAGAGGGTGAAAAAGTAGCTTATGTGCATGTAACATATGTCCCAAAGCTAAATGCCCTTGGCGAAGCAAAAACTAAGCCTACACAGCATTCTGTAAAACTTCTAAGGGAAATAGGCATTCAACCTGATTTTATTGTAACACGCTCTGAAGACCCGCTTGATAATATACGCCGTGATAAAATTGCTTTGTTTTGTAACGTTCATCCTGACGATGTTATAAGCAATGAAGATGTCGACAACATCTATGCAGTATCACTTACTTTTGAAAAACAAGACTTATGTAAAAAAGTCCTTCGTAAATTAAACCTTAGAAAAGATCATAACGATCTGGAAGGTTGGGAAAAATTCATTAAGAAAATCAGGAGAATTCAAAATACTGTAAAAATAGGCATTGTAGGAAAATACTTTGATATTGGAACAAGTCAGTTATCAGATAGTTACATAAGTGTCATAGAAGCGGTAAAACACGCTTCTTGGAATAATAGTGTGATGCCTGAGGTACATTGGCTTGATTCAAAAGAGTTTGAAAAAGATCCGGGTAAACTTTCAAAATTAGATGATCTTGATGGTGTTATCGTTCCTGGTGGCTTTGGAAAATCAGGGATTGATGGGAAAATTTCAACAATTAGATATTGTAGAGAAAATGCAATTCCATTCCTAGGTCTTTGTCTTGGAATGCAACTTGCAGTCGTAGAATTTTCAAGAAATAAATGCGGTCTTACAAAAGCTCATTCTACAGAATTTGAAAAAAATGCACCGCATCCTGTTGTTGATTTTATTCCTGATCAAGTAAAAATACTGCAGGATTCAAGATATGGTGCAACAATGCGTCTTGGTGCATATCCTGCAGAAATTAAAAAAGGAACGATTATACATAAATTATACGAATCAGGAAAAGTCTCTGAGAGGCATCGCCACAGGTACGAAGTAAACCCAGAATATGTAGAAAAACTTGAGAGATGTGGTTTGGTATTCTCAGGAAAGAGCCCTGATGGTGTGCTTATGGAGTTTATGGAACTTCCAAATCATCCTTATTATGTTGCAACACAAGCTCATCCTGAATTTAAAAGTAGACCAATGAAACCCGCACCAATGTTTAATGGTCTTATCAAAGCTGCTAAAAAAAGAAGGAGATAGGAAGTTTATTTTTTCTTTTTTTCTGGCGGTAGCGGTGGTTTTTTAATCTGAAGTCTTAGTTGGCATTTAAGACATCTTTGTGCTTCTTTTGCTGCCTCATCTTCACAAAGACATTGTTCTACTTGTTTGAAACCAGGTACTCTTTCTTTTACAGAAATTTTCGTAATCTCTGCTCTTTTTCTATCTGGAAATCCTTCATCACGGCCTATACATGGATCTGCTTCATCGTCTGGGTAAAGCTGCTGATCGATTATTCCATCTCCACCAAGATATTTGTCAATTGATTTTGCGGCAAGTCTTCCTCCTTGAACTGCCCATATTACTGTTTGTGGGCCGGTTACAAGGTCCCCACCTGCAAAAACACCTTTCTTCGAGGTTTCTTGGGTTTCTTCCTCTGCTAAAACTCGGCCTCTCTTATTTAGTTCAACGCCAAATCCTTCAGCATCGCATCTCTGGCCGATACCAAATATAAGTCTGTCAAGATCTAAAATAAATTCAGATCCTTCTATTGGAACCGGCCTTCTTCTACCACTTGAATCAGGTTTTCCAAGTTCCATTTTAATGCATTCAACTTTTAATTTATCTTTGTCTTTAATGATTTTAGTAGGATTTGTAAGAAATAGCATCTCAACGCCTTCATCTATTGCATCTTCTACTTCGTGTGCATATGCTGGCATTTCTTTTTTGGTTCGTCTGTAGATTATTTTTACAGATTTTGCTCCTTTCCTAAGCGAACATCTTGCGATATCTATTGCAACGTTTCCTCCGCCTACAACACCTATATCTCCTTTTAAATCAACGTTTTTTCCAAAGTTTATTTGCCTTAGTGTTTTTATTCCATCTAGAACTCTTGGATCATCTTCTCCTTCAATGCCCATTGACCATCCTTCTGGTGCCCCCATCGCAAGATAGGTTGCGTCAAATCCTTGCTTGAAAAGTTCGTCGGTTGATTCTATCTTTGTATTGCATTTGATTTTTACACCAATGTCTTCTATTTCTTTTATCTCGCTTTCAAGTGCCTCTGGAGGTAGGCGATAATCTGGTATTCCTGCCTTAAGCATTCCACCAGGTTTTTCTAGCATGTCAAATACTGTTACATCGTGTCCTTTAAGTTTTAAAAACCATGCTGCTGTAAGTCCCGATGGGCCTGCTCCTACAATTGCTACTTTTTTACCTGTAGGCTTTGCAATTTTAAGTTTTTCTTTCCAGGATTTATCATCGTTTTCTGCTACAAAACGCTTTAGTTCTCTGATAGAGATTGGTTTGTTTATCTCAGTTCGTGAGCATTCATCTTCACAGGGATGATTGCAAACTAAACCGAGTGAATGAGGAAATGGAAACTTTGATCTAATTACAGCAAGAGAGTCTTGATGTCTTCCTTCTGCAATGTATCTAACATATCTTGGAATGTCTGTTTTTGCAGGGCAGCCATGTTTGCATGGTATGAGCTTTTCTTCTCTTGTTTTTTCTTCGGTTTCTTCTTTGTCTACAAGTGCTCCCGATGGACATACCTCTACACATGCTCTGCAGAATTTGCAACCTGAGTCTTTTAATTCTGAGTCTCTTGTAGTTCCTACAACTGTGTCTATGCCTCGGTTGATAAGCCCTATTGCACCTACCCCTCGCACTTCCTGACACATTCTTACGCATCGTCCGCAGAGAATGCATTTGTCAAGATCTCTTATGAATAGTGGGTCTTCTGAATAAATCGGCAACTCTCTTTTCTCAGGAGTGTAATTTGATAATATTTCGTTTACACCAACATAATCCACGACTTTTTTTAGATCAGAAGAAGGAGGTACATCCTTTGGATAATTTGAAAGAATAAGCCAAATCAGGTTCTTCCTTAATTTCTGTAATTCTTTAGTATCTGTTTTTACAAACATTCCTTCAGATACTTTAGTAGTGCAAGATGTTGGAAAGCCCCTCATCTTTTCTATTTCTACAACACAAAGCCTACACGCAGCAATCGGCTTTAAGTTAGGATGATAACAAAGATTCGGAATGTATATTCCATTATCTGTTGCTGCCTCTAGGACGGTTTGGCCTTCTTTTGCATTTATTTTTTTTCCATCAATGGTTAATTTGATCATTCTATCGCCATAAATTTACATGCATTTATACAGGATTTACATTTGATGCATTTATCCTTGTCAATTTTTGCGTATTCTTTCTTTTTCCATTCGATTGCATCAACTGGGCATGCTTTGAAGCATACTCCACATTTTACACATTTATCTTCATTGACTTCAAATTTTATGAGATTTGTACAAACTGTAGCAGGGCAGTTTTTGTCTTTAATATGTGACTCGTATTCATTTGAATAGTATTTCATGGTTGTAAGAACGGGGTTTGGTGCTGTATTTCCAAGACCACATAATGCTGTTTTTTTTATCGTATCACTCATCTCTTTTAGAAAAATGAGGTGCTCCTCTGTACCATTTCCTTCTGTAATTGTCTCAAGAATCTCATACATTCTTTTAAGACCTATTCGGCATGGAACGCATTTGCCACAGGATTCTGCAACTGTAAAGCTTAAAAAGTATCTAGCAACGTCAACCATACAGGTTTTCTGATCCATTACAACCATTCCACCAGAGCCCATTATTGCTCCAGTTTCATTTATGGATTCATAATCAATGGGCGTATCAAATAACTTTTCAGGAAGACATCCTCCTGAGGGGCCTCCAAGTTGTACTGCTTTTATTGGTATTTTTTTGTCAAGTGCTCCTCCACCTGCGCCTTCAAGAAGGTTTCTTATTTTTGTACCCATTGGAACTTCTACAAGCCCGGTATTTTTGATTTTTCCTGCAAGTGCAAAAACCTTTGTTCCCTTGGATTTTTTGTATCCTATGGATGAAAACCAGTCTGCACCTTTGAGTATGATATGTCTTACATTTGCAAGGGTTTCAACATTGTTTATGTTTGAAGGTTTTTCCCAAAGCCCTTTTTGTGCTGGAAACGGTGGCCTTGGATTTGGCATACCTCTCCTTCCTTCAATTGAAGCCATCAGAGCAGTTTCCTCACCGCAGACAAATGCCCCTGCTCCTTCTTTTACAATCATGTCAAAGTCAAAGCCTGAATTTTGTATGTTTTTTCCTAAGTAGCCTTTCTTTCTTGCCTGCTGCATTGCAATATTTAATCTTTTAACTGCAAGAGGATACTCTGCACGACAATATATGTAGCCATGTGTTGCACCAATTGCATATGCTCCTATGACCATTCCTTCGATTACTGCATGAGGGTCTCCTTCGAGGATGCTTCTATCCATAAAAGCACCGGGATCACCTTCATCAGCATTACAGATTATGTATTTTTCATCTGCCTTCGCGTCTTTTGCAAACTGCCATTTAAGCCCTGTTGAAAAACCAGCCCCGCCTCTACCACGAAGTCCTGAGTTTTTCATCTCATCGATTATCTCTTGTGGCTTCATTTTAAACGCTTTTTCAAGTGCTTTATAACCTTCCGTCTCAATGTATTCTTTAATATCCTCAGGATTGATTTCTCCGCAGTTTTTTAGAACTATTCTTTGCTGGTTTTTAAAAAAGTTTTTGTAATCTTCTCCTGCAAGTAGTTTTTCAACTGGTTTGTTTTCTATGAGGTGCTCTTTTACTATTTGTTCTACGTTTTCTGGTTTTACAAATTCATAGGTTGTTCTTTTGCCATCGATTATAATATCAACTAAAACATCTCTGAAAAGTCCTCGATCACCTACTCGTACTACTTCAAAATCGAGTTTGTTTTTCTTGACCTGGTTTTCAAAGTTATCTGCGACTTTTTCTGCTCCTGCTGAAACCCCGCTTGTACCAACGCATACTAGAACTTTGTTCATCTATTTGTCCTCCTTTTTGTATTTCTTGAGCATCTCATCCATCATCTGAATTGTACAGTTTCCATAGAAATCGTCATCTACTTGGACTACGGGTGCCATCCCACAACATCCAAGACACGCTACTCGTTCTAGTGAAAACATTCCATCCTCTGTTGTTTCACCATCTTTTATTCTAAGCTTTGTTGAAAGATAATCTAGTATTTCTTTTCCACCCATGACATGACACGCGGTTCCCTGGCAGACACGTATTGTATGTTTTCCTCTGGGCGTTAGGTAAAATTGTGTGTAAAAAGTAAGGACTCCATAGATATCTACTGGGAAAATGTTTAATTCTTTTGCAACAAGGTCTACTGCTTCTTCAGGAACGTAACCATATTCTTCCTGAATGTCTTGCAGAAGAGGTATTAGTACTCCTTTCTTTTTACCATGTTTTTTTATCAGCTTTTTTGTTTTAGAAAGGTCGACAGACATTTTAAATTCCTTCTGTAAATTGTAATTTTAAGGTGCTGGTTGCGTTTAACCGTTATCTTGAAATGTTTATAATAGTTTACTATCATAAAATTAGGTGTTCAATTGAACTGTTTATTTGTCTCAGATTTGCATGGTAATAAAAAAAGATACAAAAAGTTGTTTGGAATAGTTGATGAGAAAAAGCCTGATGCGGTTTTTTTTGGCGGGGATCTTTTACCAAATTCCTTTAGAATAGATTGTGATATTGACAAGTTTTTAGAAGAGGAGTTTTTTTCAAAAGTTAAAAAATACAACGAGAAAACTCGTTTTTTCGTAATAATGGGAAATGATGACCCACGGGTTTTCGAAAAGCATTTCATAGATGCTGATAAAAAGGGTTTAATTGAGTATGTTTCAGAAAAAACAGTAAAATTTAATGATTTATTTGTAACTGGTTATCCTTTTGTCCCTCCCACTCCTTTTCAGCTGAAAGACTGGGAAAGATATGATGTTTCTCGTTTCGTTGATGTTGGCGGAATTTCTCCTGAGGAAGGTATAAGAACAGTTGATGTTGATAAAGACCTGGTTCGTTTTTCCACTATTTCAGATGATTTGAAAAATATTGTGAAAAATGCACCTGCTGAAAAAACCATTTTTTTATTTCATTCGCCGCCGTATAATTCAAACCTTGATCGTGCAGGTCTTGATGGGAAAATGGTGGATAGTGCTCCAATGGATGTTCATGTAGGAAGTATTGCAATTCAGAGGTTTATTGAAAAATACCAGCCATTTTTAACTTTACATGGACATATACATGAAACTGTTAGTTTGACGGGTCAGTGGAGAGAAAAATTTGGAAAAACAATTTCATTCACGGGCTCTTCATATGATTCAGAATTAGTAATAATTGATTTTGATACGAATAATTTAGAAAAAACAGAAAGAATGGTATTTACAATCTAGTTTTTCTTAATTTTTAACTTTTCAATTCTTGAATAAGGACTTGTTAAGTGTGTGGCCCAGCTGGTCTTGTTTTTGATGTCTTTATCTGTTATAATGTGCACGTCGAGCAAGTTTTCTGTTTCCACGCCCGTCCTTTCTTCGTTTTCCCTTGAAAGTTTTTTCCCTTCTTCTTCAAACCACTCTAGGAGTAAGTCTTTTTCTTCATCTGTCCCTTTGAAATGAACTATTAAATCTATGTCGCTTGCCGGTCCTGCTTCGCCTGTTTTTGTACTGCCTATCAGATAAATTTCCTCTATTCCGTATGCTTCTGGATCTATTTTTTCTGCTATTTCTTCTGCTTTTTGCATTCTCCAGCTCCAGTGATCCGGGGGTTTAAGATAACCAAGTGCTTCGTTTGCATCTCCATCCATTATAATTGATAGTGTTCCTCCCTCCTCTAAATCAGATGTTTTTACAAGTTTTACCACATTTTGATATTTCTGGTATTTTGGAACTTTTTTGGGTAAGTGGTTTTTTGCATCCAAAATTTTCTTTTCGTTGAAAATTATTCCTGATTCATCAGGATAAAGTGGCAAATATTGGATATCTGCTTCCACAAGATCCTGGAAGAAATGAGTTCCAAAGGAAAGCTCTGGAGTGTATTCTCCTTTTTTCTTTGCAATTTCTACTAAAAGCGATGTGTTGTTAATATCTCCATATTTTACTGGCACACCTAATTTCATATCTCCTCTACTACCCCATCGACCAGGACCCATAAGGATGAATCTTCTTCTCGGCAGTTCCTGGTTTAGATGGTTTATTATTTTGGCAATTTTTTGCATTTCTTCACGTGATTCTAATTTTGAGTATTCTTCTGGTGAGACGTATACGATGTAGCATATGTTTTCTATCTGACTTGTTGTAACATATTTGTTTGATGAAAATATTTTTCTCTGATTAGGTATATTTTTTGGAACTGGTTTTCTCTCTATTCCTCTACCTTGACTCTGTGGTCTGCATTGTAGGAAATATAGTTCTTTTCCGTCTGATGCGAATTCTACATCTACAGGTGTTCCTATTTTTTGTTCCAAAATATTTAGAATTTTTTTCATTTTCTTGAGAAAATCTGTTTTAGAAAAAAGATTTTCAAATGTTATTACAAAATCTTCGTTGCTAATATCTGTTAAAATATTTGGCTGTGATAATGTACCATCTTTGTAGATTGAAATTATTCTATCTATTTTTGGGATTTCGTCTGAGTGTTTTTTGAAAAAATCAATTGCATCAACTGTTTCTATTGCTCTTGTTTTTAGGTTTATTAAATCCATATAACGTGGGGAGTATTGTACTCTTTCAGCTGCAAGTGTATTTACTCTAAGATTTGGCCTCATCGGGGATATTAGTATAGGATAATCATTTCCAACCCGATCTACTGCACGTGTGCCAAGACCTGGAACTAGCCTTATTATTCCATCTTCTCTTCTTACCCTTGGGGACCAGCGAAATTCGCTTCTACTGAATGCAACGCCTGCGTATGCTGGTAGATAATAATGACCGATTTTTCTCCCTACTACTTGCTGAATTAGAATGCCCATTTCTTCACTGAAGTCAAGGAGCCCTCTTTCTCTTCTGTATTCAATAGGATCTGGGCCAAAAGTAGAAGCATATACTTCAGATATTGCATCCATGAGACTATAAAGTCTTTCATCTTCGCTTCCTGTATTTGGAACGAAAAGGCTTTTATATTTTCCCGAGAAGGCTGCTCCAAAACTATCTTCTAAAAGGCTTGATGATCTTATAATTATGGGGCTTCCTTCCAAATCTCTTATTATTCTTCTAAAACCTTCTACTATCTCATGTGGAAATGTCGCATTTTTAAAGACTTGTTCTAAAAATGGCTGATCTTTGCTTATCTGATCTGGTTCTAAATATTTTATATGAAATGCTTCATCAAGATCGTTATAATGAATGAATTCGCGTAGTGTATCTGATGTTACATACCAGCTCTTTGGAACGGTTATGTCTTTTAATGTATCATCACTTTCTTTTGCTTCTTCAAGTATTTTTTCAGCAAGAAATACTCCGCTTGTTTTTCCTCCAAATTTACCTGGGCCTTGAGTTGGGCCTACAACATTACCTAAAAGACTTACAAAATCAGATAGTTTTATGAAGTGTTTTGCAACATTTACATATTCAAGTCTGTCTGTGAAAAATCTTCTGATAAGCGCAGTTCTAATTGTTGTTTTATCCTCAGGAGATAGTGTTTTTTCTACATCTTCATTTTCAAAGAATCTATTTAGTTCCTCTGTTATTTCTGAGAGAGGCATCCCTGGTTTCTGAGATGTTAAAAGAAGTGGTCTTGCTTTGTCTTGTTTGAGCCAGACCTGAAACATTTTTGAGATTTCTTCATCTGTAAGGGTTTCCTTGGCCATTTCAAATATTTGTTTTTGAATGTGTTTGAGCGATTCTAAATCCTGACGTGGATTGGGCATGTTAATTCCACACCATTGGCTGTCTGCTGCATTTCTATCAACAGGGCATATGCTCCCCAATAGCATTGTTATTCTTTCATTTTCATACCTGTATAGATAATAAACCATTTTACGAGTTATTCTCAGAAGGGTTCTAGGATCTGTTTTTAATAAAAGATCTATTATTACTTCCCAGTCTTTTTTTGTTTCTTCTAAAATGGGTTCGCCAGTAAGTGTTTTCTGAAATTTAGTGAGTTTTTTCCTCTGTGCTTCAAGTTCTTGTTTTATCGCGCTTTCACTTACATAATTTCCAAGTAGATCTGCTATTGCATCTATGAGTCGTCTTTCATCTATCAAGAAAGGCCCTTCATCAATCTCAGGTTTTTCTTCCAGGTAAAAAACTTCCAGACTTCCTACTTTTTTGTCATCTGAGATTATGTTGCTTACCTGACTCCATTTGGTGATTTTGAAATTTTTAGTCCTATGTTCCTTGCCATCTATCGTAATTCTAGCACATGTGATTTCAGGATACTGCCATGCCGGAGGGATTAATTCGAGTATTTTTTGTATTGAATCCTGGAAAGAAATAGACTTATCCTTTACTATATCTGTTAAATTGTATAGACAATTTAGCTCCTTTACTCGCTCTTTTAAGGCATCTATACCTTGGTTGCCATTCTTTGCTTTTGTCATTTCTCACCTTTTTTAATTATTGCTTTTCCCTTTTTAGCATCAATTATTGCTTCAAGAGGTTTATTGGTTTTGATATGTTTAATAAATTCGGTTTCTTTCAATGTTTCTTGTTTTTTAAGCCAATTGTGGTTTATATCCTCTGGTTTTTTTGTAATCAGGTATCCAACCTGTGATGCTATCATGTCATGGAAGAAGTGTGAGCCTTGTGATGGGTCTATATGTCTTTCTTTGTAGGGTGTTTCAACTATTACTTTTGCACCTGCAATATCACTCCAGACAACTGGTATACCAAGCCAGGGATCTGAAGAGCCCCATCGGCCAGGTCCTATCAATATATATGGTCTGTTTTCATCCATTAATTCGAGGTTTATTTTCTTGATTTCATTTACAACCTTTGCAGAGTTGGACATATCAAATTTACTTGGATCAATGTATAATATATCTGATAAGTCTTTTATAACTCCGTTTCCAAGACAGTTTTCACTGTAAAACAATATTTCTTTACGAGGGATTTTGTCTATATCGATGTTTATCTTTTCATCTGGAGGGACCATGTTTCTTATCTGAAGTATTATCAGCTCTGATGGTTCGCCTCCCTCTTTAGAGGTGTTTAGCGCGAATTCGATTTCTACGGGATATCCCAATGCTATCTCGCTGATTGAAAGAATTAATTTTAAAGCCTTTGCAAGTGGGATTGAATCATAGTTTAGAATTGGTGAGAAGTCTACTACTAGATAACCCTTGTCATATATACCCGGATAAAGGCTATCATCCTCAGGAATATATGTTGATACTACCTTGTCAAGTATACCGTGTTTTTTGGCGACATCAATTTCTAATTTATCCAGAGATGTTTCTTCATCATATTCAACGAACTTGTAAATTGACCTGAGGTTTAACGCATAAAAACTTGATTGGGCATATTTCATGTAGTCCTTTGGAGTGCCAAATAATGGTCTTTTAGGTTTACTTGGGCAGAATGCAAAGCTGCTGCCACCATCCACAATTGCTTTTCCAAGACCGAGTGCAAGATAAGCAATACCCTCCTCAGGTTTGCATGACCCGGAAGGGTAATAATTATAAGATTTTGCAACTCCTGAGATTGTTGGATAAAAATAATTATCATGACGAGTTCCGGCTACTTCTTGAATTAGAACCGCCATTTTTTCGTCCCCAATATGTTTTGGAGTGTTTTTAATATATGTTCTTGCCTGCTCAAAATAAGTAGAGGCATAGACATGCTTTATAGCATTGCATACCTCCTGAAAACGGAGGTCTGCTTCCCATGACTCATTTGGAAGAAGCATTGATGCATATATTCCTGCAAAAGGTTGCATCAAAGAGTCTTCAAGAAGACCGGAGGATCGCGCAATAAGTGGTTTACGGGTTTTTTTTATAAAAGAGCGTAAATCGCCTAAAACTGTTGCAGGAAGACTTGCATGCATAAATTTTGAAGATATTCTTTCGTTGGATAATGTTGCAAAATCCAGGTCAGTTAGATTGTTGTGATTCATGAACATATCAAAAACATCTGTAGAAAGAACAATACTTCTTGGAACCGTAATCCTAAGCCCTGGAAACATATCTTCTGTAATATATTTAGAAAGAAGTTTTGCAACAAATGCTATACCACGGGCTTTACCGCCAAGTGCTCCATCACCAATACGACTAATTTTTACATAAGGATCATCTATCTTTTGAGAGAAACTAGCAATTGCTGACTGGTTAACTGAGTATTTGTAGTCTTCAATTACCTCTATCAGTTTTTTCTTTAACGCTTCTTCATTATCAAAACGTTCTTCTGCTTCAGAGCATTTTTTTGCAAGATCTATTTCCCCTATGCTCTTAATCCATCGTGATATCTCATGATTCTGTGCACAATTATAAATGAGTTTGCTGTCAATTTTATGTATCTCTTTTTGTAGTTCTTCAATCTGAGAGACCTGTGAGATTTCTTTTCCGTTTTTATCTTTGAAAATAAGTTTATGCGGGCCAAGGTTTTTTTTAATAAATTTTCTCAGAATGTTCATTAGGTTGTTTGATGTTTTTGAAATGATTTTGGTATTTTTGTTTTCAAGTTCTTTTTTGTCAATAGGTTCTGAGGATTGGATAATTATTGGTAAATCTGGTTTTTCTTCAGATACTTTATTTGCCATTTCAATTCCTATTTGTTTTCTATCACCGTTTGTCTTCAGATAATTGTCTGATATTATAAACAAAAGGTCGTCTTTATATTGATTATAAAGCCTATTTGCCTGCTCGTAATCTCCGGTATGAATGATAAAAGGACGGTTTTTGAACCTCAGTGTTTTTTGCTCGCAGCCCAGATTGTTTGTTATTATTTGTTTTAAATAGTTGCAAATTTCTTCGTTTATAAGGGATAGATAACTTGAGTAATGTTGTATTGAATCTTCGATTAATAAAATACAGTTTTTTTTATCAATCTTTGAAAGCTTTTCCAGGTTTTTTTTATCTTCAAAAATTTGAACGATGCTTAGTATTATTTTCCCGTCTCCGTTCCAGGTAAAATATTTATCGATTTTTACTTCAGAGTCTTCTAATAATCTTGAGATTTCTGAAATCTTGTTATCTAATAATACTAAAGGCGCGTTTGTTTTTGCTTTTATATTTTTTGTAAGTTGATCTATTTTTTTATCAGGCGGCTTGTTGAATAGAATTATCAAATCAAAATACTCATTAGAAATTTTTTCAATTACTTGCTCTTCAGTTTCTACATGGGTAATTACTGGATTTTGCCCTTCTTCAAAGTTGCACCATTCTGAAAAAAGAGCGTTGAGCCTTCCTTCTTCTTCTAAAAGAAAATAGTCAAAAGAAGAAGAAAGAAGTAATATTTTTTTAATTTTGTATTGTCTAAATTCCTTTACAAGGTCGTAGCATGCTTGTTTGTTTATATCTGTATCTGTGCCTGTTATTTCTTGTATTTTTTCTTTTATCTTTTGTTCTTTATCATTTACAAGCATTATATTCAACAAACCCGTTTAGGGTGTTTGTCTCTATATCCATCCTCTGAGTTTGCATGATTCTGCTACTCTTTGGATTGCGATCATATATGCCGCATCGCTTATTCTAAGTTTCTTTCTCTGTGCAAGCTCCCATACTTTGTAGAAGGCATCTGTCATTTTGTTATCCAGTTTTCCAAGGACTTCTTCTTTTGTCCAATAGTAATTTTGGTTTGATTGTACTTGTTCGAAGTAACTGCAGACAACACCGCCTGAGTTTGCAAGAAAGTCAGGTATTACTACTACATCGTTTTTTGTAAGTGTATCTTCTGCTTCGGGAGTAACTGGGCCATTTGCACCGCATATTACTATTTTGACACTCGGTTTGATTTCTTTTACATTGTCTTTTGTAATTGAGTTTTCAAGTGCTGCAGGTATAAGAATGTCTACTTCGTGTTTTAGCCAATCTGATCCTGGCAGCCTCTTGTATCCCATTTTTTCTGCTTTTTGTTTGTCGATTGTTCCAAATCTGTCTGTTATTTTTCTTAGTGCTCCAAGGTCTATTCCATCTTCTTTATAATAAGAGTATGCTTTTCCATCTTTTTGATCCCAACATGAGACACTTACTACTTTTCCACCGTAATCGATGAAAAGTTCTGCTGCATATTGGGCGACATTTCCAAAACCTTCTATTGCAGCTTTTGCTTTTGTTATGTCAATTCCCATTTCTTTTAATGATTCTCTAAGTTGATATACAAGGCCATAACCTGTTGCCTCAGTTCTTCCCAGTGATCCGCCAAGTGCTACCGGTTTTCCAGTAATAACACCAGGATATTGTCCTCCCTGAATTGCCTGAAATTCATCCATCATCCATAGCATGTGTTGTGCATTTGTCATAACGTCTGGTGCAGGGACATCACGAACAGGACCTATGTCTCGTGCGATCTGTCTTATCCATCCACGACATATGTTTTCTTGTTCTCTTTCAGAAAGATCATGTGGATCACATATTACTCCGCCTTTGCCTCCACCAAGAGGAATATCAGCAACTGCACATTTCCAAGTCATCCACATCGAAAGTGCTTTGACTGTGTCTGCTGTTTCTTGTGGGTGGAATCTTATTCCTCCTTTACAAGGGCCTCTTGCATCGTTGTGTTGCACTCTAAATCCCCTAAAAACTCGTGTTGTGCCATCATCCATTTTTACAGGAATTGAGAAATGATATTCTCTGAGAGGATCTCTTAAAAGTTCACGTGTTGGTTCATCTAAATCTAACATATCAGCAATTCTATCGAATTGTTGTTGGGCCATTTTAAATGGGTTATATCCTTCTTTTGCCATATTTTTTTCCTCCAAATATAAGCAATCCGGCGATAAAGGAACACCTATATATAATCTCCTAATGAAAAGTTCGACAAAAAGTGTAATTTGCTTCTAAACAATCTAGAAATAAAATAGAGAAAAAATAAAGGTTTTAGATTAAACCTTGATCTATCATCGCATCTGCCACTTTTACAAAACCTGCAACGTTTGCGCCATTGACATAGTTTACAAAGTCGCCGTCTTTTCCGTATTTTACACAGGAGTCATGTATGCTTTTCATGATTCCTTGTAGTTTCTGATCAACTTCTTCACGTGACCAGTTAATACGTAAGCTGTTTTGGCTCATCTCAAGGCCTGATGTTGCAACTCCGCCTGCATTTGCTGCTTTTCCTGGTCCAAATAGTATTTTGTTTTCCATGAAGATTTCTACTGCTTCAGGAGTAGATGGCATGTTTGCCCCCTCTGTTACACAAATGCAACCGTTATCTACGAGTACTTTTGCATCTTCTTTGCTGATTTCATTTTGTGTCGCACTTGGGAATGCTGCATCACATTTTACTTGCCATGGGCGTTTTCCTGCTTCGTATGTTACTCCTTTGTATTTTTCTGCATATTCTTTAATTCTTCCACGTTTTACGTTTTTAAGTTCCATGACATATGCGAGTTTTTTTGCATCTATTCCATCAGGATCATGAATCATACCAGATGAGTCTGAAAGTGTTACTACTTTTCCACCAAGTTCTGTTACTTTTTCAACTGTATATTGTGCAACGTTTCCGGAGCCGGATACTGCAACTGTTTTTCCTTTAAGTGATTCTTTTTTGGTCTTTAGCATATTGTGTGCGAAATAAGTGGAACCATATCCTGTTGCCTCTGGACGAATTAAGCTTCCTCCCCAGTTAAGTCCTTTACCTGTTAGAACGCCTACAAATTCGTTTTTGATTTTTTTGTATTGACCGAACATAAATCCTATTTCACGGCCCCCAACTCCAATATCTCCTGCTGGGACATCTGTGAATTGGCCGATATGTCTTTGAAGTTCAGTCATAAAAGATTGGCAGAATCTCATTACTTCGTCATCTGTTTTTCCTTTTGGATTGAAATCTGAACCGCCTTTTCCGCCACCCATTGGAAGTGTTGTAAGGCTATTTTTAAAAATTTGTTCGAATCCTAGGAACTTTAATATACTGAGATTTACGCTTGGGTGAAATCTAAGTCCGCCTTTGTATGGGCCAATTGCACTGTTAAATTCAACACGATATCCGCGATTTACATGTATTTCACCATTATCATCCATCCAAGGAACGCGGAACATAAGTGCTCTTTCAGGCTCTACGATTCTTTCGAGAATTTTGTGTTTCTGATATTTTGGGTTCTTTTTTACAAAAGGCATCAAGCTTTCTACAACTTCTTGAACAGCTTGGAGAAACTCTTTTTCGCCAGGGTTTTTCTGTTCAACCTTCTCCATAAAGTTTTCAACGTCTTTATCCATAAAAATTTCCTCCCTTACTAGGTGAAATTCGTATTAATGTTATATATTAAAACTTTGCCACCAATAATTGTATTAAAGCTCAGATTGGTGTGTTTTTTTCTACAATTATCTAGTTTTTAGTAGAGAAAAGCAAAAAAATGTTCTCTTTTTAATATTTAATTAGCTTTTAATAATTAAAGATGCATACTATTTTTTGAGGGAGAAAGTACCGTCCTAGTTTTAATAGAGGTTTGATTTGGATGAAAAGTGTTGTTTATGATAAGGAAAAAGTTTTAGAAACAGTAGAGAAGGAAAAAGTTTTGTTTATTCGTCTACAGTTCATAGACATTCTTGGCATGCCAAAAAATATTGTTATTCCACCATCCCGGCTTGGCGATGCTCTAGATAAGGGAATTCCTTTTGATGGTTCTTCAATCGCAGGTTATGCAACTATTGAAGAATCTGATAAGATTGCAAAGCCCGATCCTAAAAGCTTTGTAATATTACCAGAGGAAATTGATAAAAGGAAAACCGCAAAGCTAAACTGTGATATTTACGAGCCAAGTGGCAAACGCTTTGAGGGTGATACTAAATATATCCTTGAAAAAGTTGTAAATAAAGCAAAAAAAATGGGCTATATCTATAATACTGGGCCTGAATGCGAGTTTTTCTTATTCAAAAAAGAAAATGACGAATATACAACTATTCCAAATGATGCTGCAGGATATTTTGATTTATCTCATAGAGATTTGGCAGAGGGCGTTCGTGCTGATGTTTCACTTGCCCTTAATGCGTTTGGAATTAGTACATATACTTCACATCATGAGGTCTCAGATGGGCAACATGAAATAAATTTCAAATATGCAGATGCTCTTACCACAGCAGACAGAGTTATAACTCTAAAGTATGTCACTAAAGTAATTGCAAGAAAGCATAACCTACATGCAAGTTTCATGCCAAAGCCTTTGTTTCGAAAAGCAGGAAGTGGTATGCATACACATCTAAGTCTTTTTACAAAAAATGGCAAAAATGCTTTTTATGACCCTAAAGCCAAGAACCAATTGAGTAAGACCGCGCTTTATTTTATAGGTGGGCTTTTAAAATATGTAAAAGAGATATGTGCTATTTTAAATCCTACAGTAAACAGTTATAAGAGGCTTGTTCCCGGTTACGAGGCCCCTACATATATATCATGGGCAAATCGAAATAGAAGTGCGCTTATCAGAATACCTACAGGGCGAGATGATAGCACCCGTTGTGAGTTACGTAATCCCGATCTTTCGGGAAATCCCTACTTGCAGTTTGCAGCTATGCTTGCAGCAGGTTTGAGCGGTATCGAAAATAAGGTTACTCCTCCAGAGCCTGTTGAAAAAAATATTTATTCACTTTCTGAAAAAGAAAGAGAAAAACATGGCATTCATCATCTACCTGAAAGCTTAGGTCATGCAATAGGACTCATGCAGGATAGTGCTCTTCTAAAAGAAATACTTGGGGACCATGTTTTTAATAATTTCTTGTATGTTAAAAGAAGTCAGTGGGAAGAATATAGAACTCAAGTTACGCAATGGGAGATTGAAAAATATTTACCTATTCTATAAAGAGGTTTTTAAGCCTCTTACACTATTTTTTAGTTGATAATGTTTTCAAATTTAAGCAAGTTTTTTAAATAGTTTTGACATACGTTTTTTTGTTGAGGTGAAGTACTTGAGTTTTGAGATGCAAGTTGTAAGTAATACCCCTTTGATAGGGGAAGAGGATCCTGAGCTTGTTGCAAAAAAATTCTTCGAGCAAATTGGGTATCTCTCAAAAGGCAGTGACCCTGATATTCCTTTTAAGATATTTAACGAATATTTTCTCAAACATCCTGATAAAGCATGGTATGTTGAAGAGATTTCTAATTCTCTGAAGACCTCAAAGCCAACTGTGTATCGCCATCTAAACAAACTCAAAGGATTTGATATTCTAGAGGAAGTTCAAGTTTTTGATGAAAATACAAAGCAAAACAAAAAAGCATATAGATTGAGATATGGAAACATTCAAAAAGCCTGGAACTTTGTCGAAGCGCATTTAAAAGTTGCAATTGAAAATTATGGAAAAACTGTAGAACATTTGCAAAGTCTTATTGAAGAACAAAGGAAGGATAAAAAATGAATGAAGAGAAAAAGAAATTAGAGTTAACAGAAGGTTCTGTGTATAAGATCACTTCTCTTGGTTCAAGAGAAAGTGTAATTGAGTCTGAAGGTATTTTTAAGGGTTTTATTTCGATTGGTGTTGACGAGACAGGTGTTTTAATGGAATTAAGTGAAAGTCATGGTAATTTGGCTGGAAAAAATAGGATAGTCCCTTTGCATGTTTTGCTGCTAATCGATGTTCTTGATGCAAAAGAAAATGAGAAAAAAGATGATTACAAAGGAATGGCACACTACGTCGGCTAATCATTTTTTTACTTTTTTATTATAATAATACTTCAATTAATCTTTTATATTAGTGTTGAGTTTTATTTTCTGGGGATTTATGGCCATAAAAAAACAGCCGATTATCAGACTCAAGTCTGTTTCGAAGACTTACGATGAATATGGCGTGGTTGTAAATGCACTAGATAATGTCTCTCTAGATGTTTTTGAAGGAGAATTTGTAAGCATCATAGGTCCTTCTGGAAGTGGGAAATCAACTCTTTTACATTGTATGGGGCTTTTAGACCGTCCTAGTTCAGGTGATATTTTAGTCGATGGTAAAAATACTTCAAGAATAAGTGGAAGGGAGATCTCACAGTTCAGAGGTGAAAAGCTTGGTTTTGTATTTCAAAATTATAATCTCATCCCGCGTTTAACTGTTCTTGAAAACGTTTTATTGCCTGGGCTAATTATGCAAAAAGAGATCCGTTCTCTGGAGAAAAGAGCTGATGAATTGCTAAAGGATGTGGGTATTATTCATCGCTCGGATCACAAAGGAATTCATTTAAGTGGAGGAGAGCAACAAAGGGTTGCAATCGCACGAAGTCTAATCAACGATCCCGTTCTTGTCTTAGCAGATGAGCCGACGGGTGCACTTGATACGAGTAGTAGTGAAGAAATTATGAATATTCTCTTGAAAGTAAATAAGAAGAGAAAAGTTACAACTGTTTTTGTTTCTCATGATCTTGAGATTGCAAAATACGGCAAGAGAACAATTGTAATCCAAGATGGTGGAATAGTAGGAGATACTAAAAAGAAAAATGAGACTTTTAAAAAAGTTGTAAAGAAGCTTAAGATTTCCAGAGGGGGCGTGTAGATTTGGATATAAGCAGACGTCTTGCATTTGGTGAACTTAGGGATCATAAGAGAATTTATTCGATAATTATCCTGGTAATTGCTCTTACTATGACTTCTTTTATGCTTGAAAATGCCTATCTAAATTATATGATGCAAGTTGTAGATGATACAACAAAGCTTGTAACATCAGATGCTGTAATAGTCGATCCGAGCAGCAATCTTCGTGATTTGTATGGCACCGAACCGGAGCTTAAAAGTGCTGGTAAAATAGCAAGTTTTGTAGAGGAAAAATTGCCGGGTTATAAAACAACTATACGGGTGACGGCGCAGGGCACATATGGCCTGGGCGCCGAAGGAGAGGCAACAGATGGTTGTACCATTCAAGGAATCAATCCTGCGCAAGATAATGAGATTTCGGGCATTGCTGATAAGATTGTTGAAGGTAGATTTTTTAGAGAAGATGATTTTGTTCTAAGAGGTCATACTCCTTTATTTATTGAAATTCAAGGCCCAGGGGATTTACCTGATTTTACATACGGTGCAGGCGAGCGTTTATTGGAAGACGAAGAGCCTTATCCTATCATTGTTGGTGCAACTGCTGCAGAAATACATCCTTCTGTTGGCATTGGAAAGACATTTAGTTTGACTTTGAGTATTTCTGGTAAAGAATCGAGCTATGCCACTGTCACAGTCAAGACTATTGGTTTGTATGAAAGTGGAACGCCTACTCTTGATGCTTTAATGTGGTTTATGCATGCAGATAGTCTTCGTGAAATTAAAAGATATGGTGAGATAACTGGTCAAGATTTGTATGTGCCTGGTGTGGGGACTTTCAGAGGTTACAATCCGATTGAAGTTGACAAAGAGAGGGGTGATGTTGTGCTTGTTAAATCTCCTGAACCAATACACAGTTTAAATCCAATAGGTCACTCTGAAGAAGTAAGGGAAAATCTCAATGAAATTTTACCTCATCTAAGAGTATATAGCTGGCATGATTTCTTGATTTATATAGCAGGTAGTATGCAAGATGTTGTAACAATAATGCTCTGGGGAAGTATTGCGGTTACTTTGTTCTTATGCGCTGCAGCAATAAAATATGTAATGGATTCAATTGTTATGAGGAAGACCAGAGAGATAGGTAGTCTCAAAGCATTTGGCGCCCGTGATAGGACCATTTTTAAAATATTTTTGTACCAGGGGCTGATTCTTGGATTTGTTGCAGGTTTTCTAGGTATTTTATTTTCACTTATTGTGATGCATATGGTAAATATGTATGGTCTTAGTGTTGAGTTTATTGCAGGCACTCAGTTGAAAATTGGTTTTATAATAAACTGGCTTACAATTGTAATAGCCCTTTTGTTACCAATAGTTTTATCTGTACTTGCAGCAGCAATTCCTGCTAAAAAAGCAAGTATGCTCTCTCCTGTTGAAGCTCTTAGAAAAGGAGAGCTTTCTTTGTAGTTTTTACTTTTTGACAAAATTACAGGTTATTTTTAAATAAGATTAAAAAGAGAGTTTTTAGCGAGAGTTTGGTGAGTGTTTATGTCATATAAATTGAAAAATGAATCTGAAAACAAGTATGTTAAGTATCTAATGAAACGCTATGGGAAAAAACGAGCAGCAGAGTTTTTAGAAGATTCTGGCTACATAAACAATTAACAAAAAAATCAAATAAATTTTACTTTTTTATTTATCTTTTTGACATTTAGACAGGTTATTTTTAAATAATATAAATGTCAAGAGTTAACAAGCAACAGAGAGATGGTGAAGAAAATAAAAAGAAAAAGTCTTAAAACAGAGTTTATTGACTTTGTCTGGATGAGGTCTTCAAAGAAAAAGGAAAGGTTCATCGAGATAGATCTATTGCGTGGTCTTGCCATACTCTTAATGGTTTTTGGCCATATCCTTTGGGATTTGGATTACTTTAAACTCGTACCAATTAACAATTTTGTGTATTCTACTCTGCAAAAGATAGTCCCAACTCTTTTCTTTATATTAGTAGGTGTAAGTATTGCTGTAAGCCAGAAGAAAATGATTTTGGAAAAAAGTGATGTTTGCAACAAAAAATTTTTTGTCAGAGGTATGAAGATTTTTAATTTAGGTGTACTTCTTACTATTTTTAGTTTGATTTTTCTATCAGCTCGTCCTGTAATATTCGGGGTTTTGCATTGTATTGGTCTCTCTGTTGTATTAAGTATGTTTTTCTTAAAATACAAAATTGTAAATTTACTTTTAGGCTCCTTACTTGTAATTTTAGGTCTATTTATATCAGGAATATCTTTTAGCAACCCTTCAATATTTCACCTAGTCGTGGGTTTGCATCAATCTAACGTATGGATGTATACTGTAGATTATTTTCCGCTTCTACCCTGGTTTGGTGTAACGCTTCTCGGCCTTGGATTTGGAAACATATTATATGATGGCAATAAAAGACGGTTTAAATTTCCTGATTTGTCAGGCTATCGCCCAGCAAAAATATTTTCATGGTGCGGAAGGCATTCTCTTGAAATTTATCTTATTCATCAACCAGTAATCGCTGGTATTATGTACATTTTCATAGGTCGTTTTTAAATATATCTATTTTGAAAAATTGTAAAACTTTATAACCAAAATATTGCATTCGAGTTATGGGGGAATTTGGTGGACCAATTATTCTGGGTAAAGGATGGGTCTTCCATTAATCCGATTCCTCAAATGTAACTGGTGTTTGGATTTTGAGGGGAACCAAATACGATTTACATCTTATACACATAAAAAAAAATAATAAAAACGCCCGATTCCCCCAATCATCTTTATTTTTTGTAAAAGATTATATGAGGCGGGTTTGTCCTCTAAATTTATAGTTAGAAAGTTCTTGAACTATTTCATCTTCTTCTAACATTTTCATTATTTCTTCGTCAGAAGAGGATATTCTAATGTCTCTCGTGCGGCCGTATCTGCCTTTTGATATTACCCTTGCTGTGATTATGCCGAGCATATCAAGTTCGGATATTAGATCTGCGACGCGTCTTTGTGTAAGTTTATCTGTTCTTGTTCTCTTACCTAAATCTTTGTATATTTCATATACTTCTCCTGTTGTAATAGCTCCGGTGGTGCCTGTTTTTTTGTTGTGTTTGTCCTGGAGAAGTATCGCAAGAAGTATTAATTTAGACTGGGTTGGAAGTGTTCTTACTACTTCTATTATCCTGTCTATTTCAATTTTATTTTGAGCAAGTTTTACATGTTTTTTTGTAATCTTAGGGGCTTTTGCCCTATCTGCAAGTTCGGCGCTCATTCTAAGTAAATCAAGTGCCCTTCTTGCATCTCCATGCTCTTGTGCGGCAAGTGCTGAGCATAAAGGTACCACATCTGAGTCAATGCATGATGGTTTGAGAGCGATTTCAATTCGTTGGTTTAAAATATCTTGGAGTTCACCTGCGTCATAGGGGGGAAAAATCATGTTTTCTTCGCCCAAACTTGATTTTACACGAGGATCTAAAAATTCTGTAAACTTTAAATCATTGGAAAGGCCTACAATGCTTACTTTTGCATTTTCAAGTTCAGTGTTTATTCTTGAAAGATTATAGAGGGCTTCGTCTCCTTTAAGTTTGTCAACTTCGTCAAGAATTATTACTATAACTCCGCCTTGTTTTTCAATCATTTTTTTAAGTTTTGAATATACTTCATCTGTAGGCCACCCAGTAAAAGGAATGCGCTCGCTCCATTCGTCTATAAAATGATTTGCAATATTTTGTAAAACTCGATAGTGCGTGTCTACTACCTCGCAGTTAATATAGATGAAATTGACTTTTTTTCCAATTTCTTTGCCTTTTACTAAAAGCTCCCGGCCTACAAATTTTGTGACAGCTGTCTTTCCAGTTCCTGTTTTTCCGTAAATAAAAACGTTGGAGGGTGTTTCTTCACGTAGAGCTGGAACAAGAATTGAGGCGAGATTGTCTATTTCTCTTTCTCTGTGTGGTAAAATATCAGGCATGAAAGTGGGTCTCATCGCTTCACGGTTTACAAATACTCCGTCGCAACTTAGCAGTTTACCAAATATATCGCTGTTCACTGTGTTTTTTGCCGTAAAACTCATTCCTCCCACAAGTAATTAGGACCTTTGTAATCAGCAAATAGATATAAAAGTTTATTTGTCGTTTTTTAATCTTTACATTCTCCTGTAAGCTTAACAAAGACCAAGCCCTTTATTTCCACTGGAACTTATATAACTTTGCATTTTCATTTTATAATTTTTCTATTAATATAATTTTAAAAATGAAAGAATTCAAATACTAATAAAATCATATCTACCCGGGTATACTCATCGTAATATCTTCTTAAATATTTTGTGTACTCACAAAAATGAGTTCCACACGAAATAAAGGGGTCCCCGTTACTCTTTTAATTAATATGGTATACTTTTCTTGTCATAACTATATATAGTAGTTGTTTATAGCCCTAAACTGGAGTAAACCTTATGAGTTTAATTGGAAAAGGGCTGACTATACACAAAACACATCTATTTGATGTAAATCGTAGAGTAACTGCATTTGCTACACAAAACTCATGGAAGCAAGCACCACATGCTACTTACCTTTACGAGCCAGATATTACTGTTTTTCACGATCATTATGTCAGATTACGTGAAAAAATAGAAAAAAAATCCCCGATAACATTTACAGTTGTAATTTTAAAAGCAATAAGCGAGGCGCTTAAAAAATCCCCAAAACTAAATTCACTTCTTCACTATAATCATAAAAGTGCTGTGGGAAAACATCATCATATGAAAGAAATAAGCATCGCGACACCTTGGCTTTTGCCAGATTATAGATTAATTTCGCCAGTACTCCACGATGTAGGAACTATGTCTCTTCAAGATGTTGCTGACGAAATCAAAAACATAAGAAGAAAAGTCAAAAACACAAACATCGAAGCCATGCAGTATTTCTTAGGCAAAAAAGAACTTCTTTATTCTATGACACATTTTAAACTAGGAGCAATAAGACAAATATTCAGCTCTTTTTTGGGGAAGAACCGTATTAAACTTTCTAAAGAAGAAAAGAAAAAATATTTAGAAACACCAGATGAAGATAAAATAACCTCAAGGGATATATTTGATGCAAGTGTTCTTGTTTCAAATCTTGGTAGTGTTTTTAAACACCAAAGAGGTGGTGTGACTCTTTTAGATCTTATAAGCCCACAAGTTTTTGCTGTAGCAATTAACGCAATACAGGAAAGACCTGCTGTATATCTAGATGCAAAAGGAGAAAAGAAAATAGGTATAAGAAAAATACTTCCGTTAACTCTTACAATAGACCATAGAGCTCTTGATGGTGCTGATTTTATACCTTTCCAAAACTCATTGGATGAAATTTTTTCAAATCCAAAAAAAACTCTTGAGACTTGGTAATATTAAAAATAAGTAGATATGGGTGGTTTTATTGTCCACCGATAATTATTACATCTTTTACTGATTTTATCGAGTCAAACGGGAAAACAAGATGCCCTTCTTTGTCTAAATGATAAAGCCTCGGGTCTACATCATCTGATGGTTCTACAAGAAGCCCTGTAAGGTTTCCTGTTCTGACATCTACGGTTGAATTCCTCATGACTCCAAGGTAAAGACCCTCCTCGCTCATTACGGTCTTTCCCCTAAGCTCATTTTCTGTTATCTTCATATATTTTTTGCCCTCCTTTTATATTTTAATCTAATATATTACATATATTGAATATCTTTTTCGCTTTTATCCTTTTTGGCAATTCCACTTCCTAAAGTTTCTGATACTTTGTCGTAGAATTTTATAATGTTTGGTGTAATTGATGCTCTTACTCCTTCTATTGCCGTGTCAAAGTGCTTCTTTGTTATTTTTTTGACTTTTTCGTCTTCTCTTATCGCAATCATTCCTGCTTCGCGGCATAATGCTTCTATGTCTGCCCCTGAATAGTTTTGACAAACTTTTGCCAAATCTTCCAAATCTACGTCTTTTGCAAGAGGCATCTTTTCTGTGTGGATTTTAAATATTTCCAGCCTTGCTTTTTGATCGGGCGATGGTATAAGAACAAGCCGGTCAAATCTACCCGGCCTGAGTAGACTCGGGTCTATTATGTCTGGTCTATTTGTAGCACCGATTACGGTTACTCCTTCCATACTTTCAAGTCCGTCTATGCTTGTTAGAAGTTGGTTTACCACGCTGTCTGTAACATGGCTTCCTGTGTCTGTTCCACGCATTGGTGCGATGCTGTCAAGCTCATCTAAAAACACTATGGTTGGGGCTACTTGTCTTGCTTTTTTGAATAGTTCTCGTACTGCTTTTTCTGATTCTCCTACCCATTTGCTCATGACCTCTGGCCCTTTTATTGATATGAAATTGGCTTTAGATTCGTGTGCAACAGCCTTTGCGAGTAGTGTTTTCCCGGTTCCTGGTGGACCGTACAATAATACACCTGTCGGAGGCGCTATTCCAAGTTTGCTGAAAACCTTTGGTTTTGTAAGCGGCCACTCTACTGCTTCTTTTAATTGTTGTTTTGCTTCTTCAAGGCCACCAACCTCGTCCCATGTAACCTTTGGAACTTCCACTAAGAACTCTCTCATTGCAGAAGGCTCTATTCCTCTATGAGCACTTTTAAAATCATCAAGAGTTACTTCCATTTTTTCAAGTATTTTTACAGGAATTGGTTTTTCTAAGTCTATTTCAGGTAAGTATCTTCTCAGAGCGTTCATTGCAGCTTCTCTTGCAAGCGCGGCAAGATCTGCCCCCACATATCCATATGTGAACTCTGCTAAATCTTCAAGCTTAGTTCCTTTTTCAAGAGGCATACCTCGTGTATGAATTTGAAGGATTTCTTTTCTACCATCTCTGTCAGGTGCATCTATTCTTATTTCTCTGTCAAAACGACCTGGTCTTCTAAGTGCAGGGTCTAATGCATCTGGTAGGTTTGTCGCTCCGATTACAATTAATTTTCCTCTGCCTTTTAAACCATCCATGAGGGTAAGCATTTGTGATACAACTCTTCGTTCAACTTCTCCATGAACTTCACTTCTTTTTGGAGCTATTGCATCTATTTCATCGATGAAAATAATTGATGGAGCATTTTTTTCTGCTTCCTCAAAAATCTTTCTGAGGTTTTCTTCAGATTGACCATAGAATTTTGAGTTATGCAAGAAGAAATATGACCCTCCCAAAAAACTATCATCGTTTACAGTAAAATCATACAGGTCTTGTTCTCCTGCAAAATCCAGAGATTCAATTTGCTCCCAGCCAATATCCTCTCTCATTAATAAGCCATATTCTGCTTCAATAGAGTCATTTAAAATGTTATTTCCCTCAGCTAGTTTGTAAAGCACGTCAAGTGCATGTTTTGTGATGTTACCCGTTTTATAAACATAATAATCTTTGTTTCTGTATTCTTTATAAGGTAGCTTGTCCTTGATTTCATCTACTATGACTGAAGGGTATGGTAAATCTTGGAAGTCTTTGATTCTTTTGACTTTTTTGATTTTATTTAGTTTTTCAGATTTTGTATTGGTTGAGGAACCAATTTCTAAAAACTTAAGCCTTCCTTCGTATCCTCTAATGGCTAATTCATAAACACTACCCTTTGGTGTGTTATGAAGATTTATTTTAGATGAAAT